>NZ_JBTUOC010000044.1:0-67132 GCF_058345725.1 Simiduia sp.
TGATCTTTGAAGTTGACCACAACCATCGCGGTTTGATCGTAGGAATACTTCTTGAAGTTTGGCATAGCTGAATTCCCTTTAGCGATGCCGAATTCTATCAAAAAACGGCGTTTTTTGGGAGATTTTCTACAGCCTCAACGCCGCCAGCAGGGGCTGGAGCACACAGTGCGGAAGTCCCTCTGGCTGGCCTTGTTATGCATTTATAATGGCGTCTATTCTATTCTTTTGATCTTGCGTACACTTATCACTAGTTTTTAATATTTCTAACCATTGTCGGTCGGCCCTTCGATAAGGGAATCTCCCAGCACCACGCAACTCGTGAATTATTTCATCAATATCAACCTCATTAAACCAATCCACTTTATCGACAAACACTTTCCATGTGCCCCAACATTTACCTAATTGATTAGGGCCGGACCATCGTAATATTTCAACTATATGATCTATTCTTTCCTCAAATATCTCACTGTCTATCCCTGGAGAAATCCTTAGGATATTCATAAAGGGCTTTTCTGCCGAATAAAAATCCCATACCCCATCTGATTTAGCGCATAGCTTCATAACCGCAGCATATAGCTTTTCTTTCACGTCATAATCCGGATAACCATCCTCATTGGTCATCCATATAACAGACTGTATCATTTGATCAATTTCGCGATATGACATCCTGTTTTCAGGAGTTAATAGTTCCTTGCCGAACTCTTTATATAAAATTTGGTTGGATAAGATTTCTACTAGGGCTGCGATAGCCTGATGACGAGAATCCTTGTTGTTAAAAATTCCTAGAACATCATCGCTTGAAATACGATTCTTTTTCGAAATTTTTTCTACCAAACCATCGAGTCTTTCTCGAATGTTGTCATGCTCGGCAAAAAACCTTTTCGTTGATTTTTTGTATGCTTTAAATTCTTCCAAGAGATCTTCTAGAAATTCGCCAATCTCAGCCTTTATTATAAATATGTTCTTATTTTCAAATAACAGCTGAGACTCTCTGTATATATGATCACTCACGCTCGGGTGTACGATCATATAAGCTGGCGGCTTATCTTTTCCAAGGTGAGCAAAGACTTCGTCATAAAGAAAGCCAATGTTTGGGTCTGTCAGGCTGTAGCCAATAAATATTGGTGATGCTTCTGAAAAAAGAGTATAAATTTTTCTGTTGAGATAGGTATCTTCTCTCTGAAAAGAAAAGTATTGACTCTGCGTCACTACAATACTCTCTGGCCTTCCGACATCGCCGTGTATTTTTAGAATATTTTTCCTTGTTGCAGATATTTGAGGGCATTTGTCTTTTCTAACGACGACATTAGGAATGCCATCAAAGATTGTTTCTAGAAGATTATCCCAGTTTGTAGTAACTAAATTATTCGGAGCAAAAGCCCTAAATCTCCTTACCCAGTCAGGATCATCTGACTCTTCTTTAAGCTCTAACAGTGACTCTGCGACTAATGCATTGAATTTGTACTCATCATAGTCACAGTGAGTTATCGCGTAGGAGCATAATAACTCGGCAGCTTTTAAAGGGTTTTTAACATCAAGATCAAGTGGATACTTAATTATATCGCTAATTTTTTTGAGGACATCTTCCCAACTTCCGTATCCAAAATTGTATGAAAACCCAGACCCAATCCATAGAAAGTAACTCTTCGAAAAAACAGAAGACAATAGGCTAAACTTAGCCTCTTCAGAAAGTTGGTCAATACAACTCATTGCAGCTTCCTTTTGCATAACGCCGCAATAACCGAGCGGAGCATTGCGTGGTAAAGTGAGCGAAGCGAACCACGCAATGCGGAGTCCGGTTGATTGCTTTGTTAGCACTGGGGCCTTGCAAACTGGAACCCTCTCTCATTTGACCACTTATTGATATATTTAATAGTTGTTTGTCGTACACTTTGACTTATTGCTTGCGTATGACAAGCATCGAATAACTCCATTGCATGCTCACGGGATAAATGTATATATCCAAGCCAATTAACTGCCGAATCACACCAGTTTGGCATATGTTTGTATGCAGTTAAAACAGGCACATGAAATGGAAATTGAAGAGCATACTTCGGATCTTGGCCCTCAGACTTTAGCCCCTTTTCTAGAAGGGTAATTTGCGTTTCGAAGCTTTCACCATACCCCTTTTGAAGAAGTGGAAGCAACATTACCCCAGATTTTCCGGTTCCAATTTCTATAGGTGAGTCTTTATCTACGAACCACTTTCCTTGTTCGAAAGCTACGAATGCTTTCCAACCTCCGGCGTTTGTAAATAAAGGGCCAATCCATTTCATATTTCGAACTTCACTATAGTGCTAACGCCGTGGTAACCGAGCGGAGGTAAGCGTGGTATTGTGAGCGAAGCGAACCACGCTTGCCGGAGTCCGGTTGACCACTTTGTTAACCCCAATTCTCTGCAAATACCCACTTGGCTTCGACTTCGCGAGTATTTATATTAAAAGTAAACTCACACCCTTCGGTAGTGAGGTCATTTAAAACACCTTTTACAAGATGACCATCCTGGCCAGTGAAAGAGATTCCATCAGCAGAAATTCTCTCGCTGTGCCATATAGAAGAAGCACCTTTGAACACACCCAAACACAACCCATCTGTAGCTACAAAGGCACCAGTAGCTTCGTTGAATATGATGTTACTTATACCTTCCCACTCAGTTTGCGAAACAATTGTCCTGCTGTTTGGGTCAACAAAATAACCTTGGCCGCCCGCCACAACCAGAAACAATTCTTCATTTGGTACTCGGACTACGGTATTAAAGGAGCTCCAACCACTTTGGCTAAATACACCCACCCATTCTAAGTATTCTGAATCAAAGAATTTTACCCATAAAGTATTTCCTGACACTGAAAAATTATGTTCTTCATATTGCCCTGAAATCGGTGGTCTATTAAGTATTTCAGCTTCCATAAATTCTATGATGATACAAAGGGTTAACGCCGCCATAAAACGCGCGACACTAGGATCGTCGTAGGCCGCGCATTTTGCGGCCGATTTTTGATGGCCTTGTTAAAAGCATTACCTGTTGTTTTCTGCATTTTGGGCAAAAGATATTGCTAAAGAGGCAATTAGTTTCATCATAAATTTCGAAATTCCTTTTTGGTATTGTTGAAACTCAGAGGACAAATTTTCTTGCAGAATTAAAAACTCTTCATCTGAAATCGTGCTTGTGTGCTCGACTTTTAAACCGTCACCAAGAACTTCTTTTGCATCTGTGACTAGGGGCATTATTAATGGCACCACTTGACTAATTGATTCCTCAGAATAGCCCTTACTCTTAAGTGTGGCCCCAAGAAACTCTTCTAGTTCCTTTTTGTTTAACTGTTCTGCGCTGGGAAATTCGAAAATTTTCGCCATTTTCTTTGCCTTTTAACATTTTATTAGTGTGCCGGCACAGTATGCCGGTGGCGCTTAAATCAACATGGTTTAACATTCTGATTTAAAACGATTATTTTGGTGGATATTAGCACGCAAAAAGGAAAGTGTGCGCGCTTGGTATGCGGGATGTGAGTTCTCATATGCATGCCAGAAACCCCTGGAAGCTCTTGTTTTTTCTAGATTTTATTTTTTGCCAGAACAAATATGAGACCTGATGGAACAATATTTTTCACTAAATCTTGCTTTATTCAAATATACTGTCTATATATACAGTATAAATATCGATGGGAGTATCCGCTATGGCCAGTCCATTTTTGGAGTCCGTCCGAGCGCAGATGCGTGCGCGAGGTTATAGTCTGAGAACTGAAAAAGGGTATTTAACCTGGATTAAGCGCTTCATCTATTTCAATAATAAACGGCATCCAAAGGAATGCGGGCCAGATGAGATAAAGGCTTTTTTGTCTTGGCTGGCAAACGAGAAACAGGTGGCAATAAACACACAAAAGACGGCATTGAATGCGCTGGCATTTCTTTACAACAAGATACTTGATCAGCCAATTGGCGATATTGAGTTCGATCTCGCCAACAAACAGCGCCATCTACCGGTGGTACTCAGCCCCAACGAAGTGGGGGCCATTATCGCATCCCTAACAGGCCGTGAGCAGTTAATTGCCCAACTATTGTACGGCAGCGGATTACGTATTACTGAAGCGTTAAGACTGCGAATTCAAGATATAAATTTTGACAGAAAGACAATTACCGTTCACAGCGGTAAGGGCAATAAAGATCGTGTTACGTTGCTGTGCCCTGAGCTGCGTGACGCGCTTGAGCGCCAGATGCAGCTGGGTGTAGAAATTCAAGCGCAAGATGCGGCAAAAGGTATAGGCACTTCGCTACCACACGCATTGCACAGAAAACTTCCCAAGGCGGATAGATCGCCACAGTGGGCTTATTTATTTCCATCAAGCAGTTATTGTGCGCATCCTTACGGAGGGCACATCTGCCGGCACCACTTGCACGATAGCGTTATGCGCAAAGCATTGAAGGTAGCCGTTCAGAACGCAGGCATTTGGCAAAAGCGAGTTACCTGTCATACGCTTCGCCACTCCTTTGCAACACACATGTTACTTGGCGGCGCGGATATAAGAACTGTGTAAGAACTTCTCGGTCATAACGATGTAAAAACAACACAGATTTATACGCACGTTATTGGCGAACACTTCGCAGGCAGTGCAAGCCCATTATCTCAACTGTTTGCCCATATGCCTTTAGTAAAAAAGAACAAGGTAGAAGAAAATCCTGCCACCTACGCAGCCTAATAGGCTAGTTAGAAATACTATTCTTTGTTCTGCGCCTTGATCTTCTCAACAATAGCCGTAGTCGATACATTTTCAAAAAAGCTAAGCACCTTAACGCTACCGCCATAGGCCTTTACAATTTCGTGACCAACCACTTGGTCTTCTGTGTAGTCGCCGCCTTTCACCAGTACGTCGGGTTTAATCAGTTTTAGCAAACGCTCTGGGGTGTCGTCGTCGTAGTAGGTGACCCAATCCACGGCTTCTAGCCCTGCCAGTACCGCCATTCGCCGGTCTACCGGGTTGATAGGGCGCCCAGGGCCTTTTAGGCGTTTTACCGAGTTATCTGAGTTAATGGCCACAATAAGTCTGTCGCCCAGAGCGCGCGTATCCTCTAAATAGCCCACGTGACCTGCGTGAATAATGTCAAAGCAACCATTGGTAAATACAATTTTTTCCCCGTGAGCACGCGCCTCTTCGATTGCCATTAACAGTTGTTCTTCGGTCAGCACGCCGCGTTCGCTGCCCTGCTCCATTTTGACTGCGCGGCGCAGTTCCGGCGCACTGATGGTAGCCGTACCCAATTTGCCTACGACAATTCCTGCAGCCAAGTTTGCCAGTGCAACGGCCTGCGGTAGCGCTTCGCCGGCGGCAATGCAGGCTGCGAGTACCGATATCACGGTATCGCCGGCGCCGGTCACGTCGAACACTTCGCGCGCGCGCGCGGGTAGATGCAATTCGGGCATACCCTTGCGCAATAGGGTCATGCCATTTTCACCGCGAGTCACCAGCAGCGCTTGTAGTTGCAAGCTCTCCAATAACTGCAAGCCCTTTTTCACTAACTCCTGCTCCGATTTGCAGGCTCCCACCACCATTTCAAATTCATGCAAGTTAGGTGTTAGCAGCGTCGCGTGCTGGTAGCGCGTAAAGTCTGACCCTTTAGGGTCAACCAGTACCGGCACTTTATGGCGATTAGCCACCGCGATAAGGGCTTGCACGTTGCTTAGGCTGCCTTTCGCGTAATCAGACAGAATAACCGCACCCATCATAGGTACTAACTGCTCGGCTTTGGCGATAAATTCCGAGCTGTCTGCCTGCTCGAAGGCAGCTTCAAAATCCATGCGTAAAAGTTGTTGATGACGGCTGATAACCCGCAACTTGGTAATGGTTGGTTTGTTTTTTACAACTTGAAAATCGGTATGAATGTGTGCGGCGTGCAGACGTGTCGTGAGTGTTTCGCCGGCTTCATCGTCGCCTACAATCCCCACTAGCGCGGCGCCCGCACCCAGGGCGGCAATATTTAGCGCCACGTTGCCCGCACCACCAGGGCGATCTTCAATTTGATCCACTTTAACCACGGGTACCGGTGCTTCGGGCGAGATACGCGAGGTGCCGCCGTGCCAGTAGCGGTCCAGCATTACATCGCCGATGACCAGCACCTGGGATTGGTTAAATTGCGGCATGGTAAGTAGCATAGTGGCCTCGGTTACTCGGTCTCGTCTTTGAACTGCATGGCATGCAGTTTGGCGTAATAGCCCTGCTGGGCAATTAAGTCTGCATGCTTGCCCTGCTCAACAATTTTGCCACCGTCCATCACCACAATGTGATCGGCGCTTTCAATGGTGGACAAGCGGTGGGCAATGACCAAGGTGGTTCGATTGCGCATGACCGCCTCAAGGGCGGCCTGAATACTGCGTTCAGATTCGGTGTCCAGCGCGGAAGTGGCTTCATCTAATATCAACAGCGGCGCGTTTTTCAAGAGCGCGCGCGCAATGGCGAGACGCTGCCGCTGCCCGCCAGACAAGCGCACGCCGTCTTCACCAATATGCGTTTGCATGCCGTCGGGCAGCGCTTCAATAAATTCCAGTGCATGCGCCGCTTTGGCAGCAGCATATACCTCGGCCTCGCTGGCAGCGGCCAGTGTGCCGTAGGCAATGTTGTTGTAGATGGTGTCGTTAAACAGGGTGACTTGCTGGCTAACCAACGCCGTTTGCGCGCGCAAACTGCTCAGCGTGTAATCTTGAATAGGAATTTGATCCAGCAATATCTCGCCGTCTGTATGCTGGTAAAAGCGCGGAATTAAACTGGCCAAGGTTGTTTTACCGCTGCCGGAGCGCCCCACTAAGGCAACGGTTTTACCCGGCTCTATGGCGAGGTTAATGTCTTTCAACACTTGCTGCTCGCCATCGTAGGAAAAGTTAAGGTGGCGAATTACCAACTCGCCCCGCACCCGCGCTACTGATTGTGTACCGGTATCCTGTTCGGTAGCCTGATCCAGCTGACTGAAGATACTGCTGGCGGCGGCAATGCCCTTCTGAATGGTGGAGTTCACTTCAGACAGCTGGCGAACCGGCTTGGGAATTAACGCCGCAGCAGTGATGTAAGCCACAAAGGCGCCGGGTTCAGAGGTGCCCATAAATGTGAGTGCCAGATACACCACAAAGCCCATCGCAACGGCCACCAGTATCTGAATTACCGGCGTATTGGCCGAGCTGGTCAACGAGATTTTTATATTTTGCTGGGTATTGCGCTCAGAGGCGTGTTTGAAGCGATCTTTCTCGTAGGTTTCACCGCCAAAGGAGCGCATGACGCGGTAGCCGTTGATCATTTCGGAAGCCACGTGGGTAACATCCCCCATAGAGGCCTGCACCTTGGCCGAGAGCCGGCGCAGGCGCAAACCCACCTGCCATACGATGATGCCGATGAGCGGGCCCACGCCCAAAAAGATCAGCGTTAGCTTCCAATCTTTGTAAATGAGGTACGACATCAACGCCACCACGGTCAGGCCCTCGCGCACGATCACTTTAAACGCTTCGGTTGCAGCGGCCGTAACCTGTGCCACGTTGTAGGTAATGCGAGAAATCAAATGGCCGGAGTTGGTGTTGTCAAAATAAAACCCGGGCATGGCCGTGAGTTGATCAAACAATTGGCAGCGCAGCCTGTGCACAATCGCAAAAGACACGCGCGAAATAAAATAGTTACCAATAAACTGGCCCAAACCGCGCACCGCAAAAATAGCCACCAATGCCACGGGTACAATCCAGCGATCTTCCGGTCGATTGTTGGGAATGGCCTCGTCGATCAAGTATTCCATTACCCACGCATACATGGGCTGTGACACCGCAAAAATCGCGAGCCCCACAATGCTGATGGCAAAAAGCCCCGCGTGGGCGCGCACATAACCCAACAAGCGCAAATAAATCTGGCCGGCGGTTTGAGATTGTACCTCGTCTGGGCTGAGGAGGGTTTTGGTGTCGTTCATAGCAACAGGTCTGGCTGAAAGTGGCGTTATTCTAGCATGGATGGTCAGTGCCGCTGCGCTCCGCCGCCCAGCGCTTGCGCAAGCCGGTGACGGTGGCTTGCAAGCCTTCGCGCCAGCTGGGCACCGGTCGGCCCAGGCGGGCAGCGAGCGCGCCAGTGCCCAGCGCCGACCACTGAGGTCTGGGGGCCACAGGCACGGAACTGTGTGCGATGAATGCCTGTTGGCTGACGCCCACCAAGGAAGGCATCGCGCAGATTAAGCCCTCGGCGACTGCCGCATCGAGGAGTGCACGGGCGAGATCATAGCGGCTGACCGCTTCGGTACCCGACAGGTGGTAGAGTCCACCCGGCGCGCCGGCCAGCAGCTCGGGAATTAACGCCCACAAAGTAGCGGCTATGTGTCCGGCATAGGTGGGCGAACCGTATTGATCCTGCGCCATACGCAGCGGCTGGCCGGCCATTGCCTGCGTCAGTAACCGCTGGCCCATATTTTGACCGTATTCGCTGAACACCCAGCTGACTCTGAGCACCAGATTGCGAGCACTGCACAGGGCGGCTTGCTCACCTAACAATTTGGTGTGCCCGTAGTGATTCACCGGGCCGGTTACATCGTTTTCGGTGTAGAGCCTGGGCGCCGCTGATGGATCTTTGCCCGCGAACACGTAATCGGTGGAGAAGTGAACCAGTGGAATCGCCAATCGCGCGCAGGCCTCTGCCAATTCCACCACCCCCGTGTGATTGATTCGGGTAGCCAGCGCCGGCGACTGTTCAGCGCCATCAACCTGGTTGTAGGCCACACAATTAATCACCAGTGCCGGCCTTTGCGCCGCAACCGCTCGAGCAAGTTGACCGGGGCGCTCAAAGTCTACGGCGGCGCGGCCGGGCGTAGCCAGTGGATAATCTGGATGTGGGCAGGCCTGCAGTGCCTGGCCCACTTGGCCGGTGGCACCCAATAGCATTACGGTTGGCATAGCATTTTCCTGTTACAAATTGCGCCATATCAAACGCCTGCTCAACCCGCGGCGTTTGGAATTGTGCTGAGCTGATTCAGCGCGCGCCTAATAACGACAATTATCCTATGAGCGGCCACTGGCTATCGCGCTCGCTCAGGTGCGGCGCCCCGTCGAGCTGCCAGGGCAAGGCCAACAAAGGATCATCCCAGCGACAACCGCCCTGACCTGCCGGATCGTAGTACTCTGTGCATTTGTACAACACCGTTGCCGTGTCACTTTGGGTGTAATAACCGTGCGCATAGCCCGGCGGCACATACAGCTGTGCGCAAGCATCGGCCGACAAAAGTACACTCACGTGCTGTCCAAAATGTGGGCTGGCGGGGTTGGCGTCGACCACCATGTCTTGCACGGCGCCGTGCACAACTTGTATTAATTTGCCCTGTGGCCGGCGCGTTTGAAAATGCATACCCCGCAAGACCCCGCGCGTCGACTGTGCGAGATTATCCTGCACAAAGTCTGGCAGCCCCAGCGCTCGATAGCGCTCTGCGCGCCACGCTTCGGCAAACCAGCCTCGCCCATCGTCGTGTCGCTTGGGTGTTAACAACAACACACCGGGCAGCGCCAAGGGTTTGATGTCTAAGCCATTATCCACCGGCGTCAGCTGGGTCATTGCGCGATACCTGCCTGTAAAAACTCGGGATGTGCGAGGCACCATTGCACTGTGCGCATCAAGCCCTTGGCGAAGGGTGTCTCTGGTTGCCAGCCCAATGCCTTCAGCTTCTGCCAGTTCAACCGGTAGCAGCGGTCGTGCCCCGGGCGATCGGCCACAAATTCAATTTGCTGCGCGTAGGGTGTGAGTGCCGGCTGCAAGCTATCCAACAGTGCACACAGCTGGTCTATCACAGCGCGATTAGTGCACAGGACATCGCTACCCACGTTGTATATTTCGCCCACGGCGCCTTTTTCCGCCAGTAACAGCAATGCAGAAACGTGGTCCTCCACGTACAGCCACTCGCGCATTTGTAAACCGTCGCCAAACACGGGCAGCGATTGGGCCGCCAAGGCGCGCGCAATAAAGCGCGGAATTAATTTTTCCGGAAATTGCCAAGGCCCGTAATTATTGCTGCAGCGGCTGATGAGTACCGGCAGGCCGAAGGTGCGATGCCAGGCCATGGCCAATTGATCGCTCGCGGCCTTAGACGCTGAGTATGGGGAACTGGGCACCAGGCGATGATCTTCCACAAAGGCGTGCTGATTGCCGCTGTCTGCGCAGTCGCCGTATACCTCGTCGGTGGATACCATCACCAACTTTTGCAAATGGTTTTGTTCCAGCAGGCCACTGCGCCGAATGGCATCGAGCAATTGGGCGCTACTCAAGATATTGTTGTGCACGCTCACCAAGGGCTCGGCAATGGAATTGTCCACGTGGGTTTCGGCGGCCAAGTGAAATATCCAGCGGGGCGGATGCTGCATCAACAATGCTGCAATCTCTTCGCCGGCGCAGGCCAGATCGAGATTGTGCCAGACGTACTGTGCACCCGGCAGTGCGTCCAGCGAATTATTGGCGACCGCCGTGCGCTTGTCGATATTGTGTACACAGTATCCCAATGACAATAGGCGTCGCACCAGTGCCGAGCCAATAAAACCACAGCCACCTGTAACCAACACATTATTCATACTGTCAGGCGGGAGCGCTGGCATTGCATTGGGCAAGCACTCGCTGGCGCAATCCTTGGTAAGTCAGCCCCAGTTTGCATTCGCGCCAATACTGTTGCAGAAAATATTCGGTATCGGCCACATCCAGGTGCGTCAGGCTGCGCATAAAACACGCGAGATCATTCACGCTCGCGACGACGGTGCGCCACTGGTAGCCAAGATGCTCTAGGTGATCGAACAATACCCGCTGCTGGCTGTTGACCAACAGGTTTACTGGGTGCAGATTGTGGTGCGCCAGGCGCGCGCCGTGTAGGCCCACCAAGTGTTGCGCCCAGGCGTTCAGTAATCGCTGGCGCTCGGCCTGGGTAAAATCGGGCCACTGTTTGTGCAGCTCATGGGCACTGTAGCTGCCTGTGGGCAGTGCCACCAGCATCAATGCGCGCCAACAATTGCTTTCGGGCAAGCGCTGCTCGCCGTAACAGACAGCCTGGGTCGTACCGATATGACGCGCTTCGCACAACAGGTGATTCTGATACAGCTGCCGCAATTTTGGCTGGCTTTGCCACAACCAGCCCTTGCGCTGCAGGTGATTTTGACTGATATAAACTCGGTAAATAACGCCGTCGTCCTGAAAGCGAAGCTCGCCGGTTTTTTTCTCTGTGAGCCCCTGGCCAGGCATAAACTTGAGATGTTGTGCGCACCAATCCCACAGGCGAGCAGCATCCAGTAAATGCAGTTTTTTCAGTTGCGGTTCGAGCGTGGCATCACAGTGAAACATGGCAGCTATACCTAGGCCGCGTGGTTAACGCTGGCCTCCACAATGTCTGCGGCCTTTTGGGCCAGGGAGTAAATATCGCGACTGTCGGTGAATTCCAGAGCGTTAATGCCCCAGCCCATGCGTTCGTCAGTTGAGAGCGCCTGCACAAGCAGCCCGTTAAATACCTGCTGATCGTAGGGGTAGGGCGCGATTAAACCGGCCTTGGCTTTTTTGACCAAGGGTGCGTAGCCGCAGGTAGTGGTTGCCAGTACGGGCAAACCAGAGGCCATGGCCTCAAGCAGTACTGTTGCAGTCATGTCTTGGTGGGCGGGATGTACCAACAAATCGGCGCTTTGCATAAACGTGGGCACGTCGTCGCGGCCACCAAAAAACATCATTTTATCGGCAACATTTTTTTGCGCGGCTTGCAGCACGTATTCATCGGGCGTATCCGCGCCTACCACCCACAAGCGAATACGGTTTTTCAGTGCCTCGGGCAGCGCGGCCACTGCGTCGATCAGGCGCGCCAGTCCCTGCCGCTTAAAGCGCGTCATCACCGCCAATAACACCAGGCCATCGGGCTTTACGTGCTGCTTGCGACGAAACTCCATTTTGTAAAGTTCGCTTTCAATGGTGGCCTTGCGATCCTGCGTGACACTCGGTGGCAACAAATGCATGCGCGGTACTGCGGCGGGAAATTGATTGGCAAAAATCGCGCGTTGCGCTCCCGACATCAGTAAAATTTGTGTTTTGGAATCGCTGCCAAACACAGACTCCTCGCACGCCGACCAAAATTTGTAGGCCGGGCTCATTTTGTAAACCCAGTTGCGGCTTTCAGCCACCTGTGCCTTGTAGCAACCTTCGGTGACAAGACAAACGTGCAGGCCCGGCATTTTGTTAAAACCCAGGTGGCATTCAACGGGAAATTTCTGTAGGTGCGCTTGCACCCAACGGTAGAAAAAATCGTTGCGCTCCTCAGGCACCTTGCTCTTCATGGGCACTTGCACAAAGCGCAAGCCTTCTGGCGTTTCGCCTTCCCATTTCATACTGTAGGCGCGCACCCTATGCCCGCGCCGAATCAGCTCGCGGGCAATATTGGCGCAGTGGCGGGCGTGACCCTCAAACGGCGAATAGTGGTAGATACTGAGCGCTATTTCCATGGGCAACCGTTATCTGAAAACGTAAAAACCAGTGTAGTTCTAGCGCACATCACCGCCACTAGCCCTTGACCGGCGCCAACCACTCGGGATGTTTGTTGCCCACACCTTTTACGGCGTCGAAGTACATGGCCTGCAGAACGGTGGTTACCGGACCGCGTCGGCCCGCGCCTATCAGCCGTCCGTCGTGTTCGCGAATGGGCAGAACCTCGGCAGCAGTACCGGTGAAAAAAGCTTCGTCCGCCACGTACACTTCATCGCGAGTGATGCGCTTTTCCTTGATGGCGTAGCCAGCTTCAGCCGCTAGCTGGAAGATGGTATTGCGGGTGATACCGTCCAGGCAGGAGGTAAGCTCGGGCGTGTAGATGACACCGTCGCGCACCATGAAAAAGTTTTCGCCGCTGCCTTCGGCCACATAGCCTTCGTTATCCAGCAGCAGGGCTTCTTCGCAACCGCATTCGATGGCTTCGCGCAATGCCAGCATCGAATTGATGTAGTTGCCGTTGGCCTTGGCCTTACACATGGAGATATTCACGTGGTGGCGGGTGTAGCTGGAGGTGCGGATTTTAATGCCCTGTTCGCGCGCCTCCGGCGACATGTACGAAGGCCACGCCCAGGCGGCAACCATCACGTGGGTTTGCAGCTTATCGGCGCGCAGTCCCATGCCTTCGCTACCCAAAAATGCCATAGGGCGCAGGTAGGCTTCGTCCAGGTTGTTCTCGCGCACCACCATCTTTTGCGCTTCGTTGAGCACGTCTTTGGAATAGGGCATGTCCATGCGCATGATGTGGGCGGAGCGACACCAGCGATCGGTGTGCTCCTGCAGCCGGAAAATCGCGGTGCCGTGGCTTTCCGTTTGGTAGGCGCGCACGCCTTCGAAGACGCCCATGCCGTAGTGCAGGGTGTGGGTCAGTACGTGCACCTTGGCGTCGCGCCAGGGAATCAGTTCGCCATCCAACCAGATGACGCCGTCGCGGTCGGCAAAATTCATAGCCTACTCCTAAATTTTGGTGTCCCGCGCGGGGGGCTAGCCCGGGGACTGGGTCTCGGTTACGGGCCCAAACAACCGTTGCCATAGATCGACTACGGCAGCGCGCTCTGTGCAAAATTGGCTGTCATCAAGGGTTACCGCCTGGCGTTGTAACGCGAGGGCGTGGCCCGTTGAACGGTAGGCTTTGTAGGCTCTAATCAAGCTGGCCACATCGTCAGCGGCCATCAGATTTGCTTCTTCCAGACAGCCGAGTATGCGAATGTTGTCCGAGTATCGCACCAGCGCCGGCACTTGGTGGGCCCAAGCTAAAGCGGCGTATTGAACCATAAATTCGATATCGACGATACCACCGGCATCCTGCTTGAGGTGGAACTGGCCGGCCTTGCCACTGCCTAGGCTTACGCGCATTTTCTCCCGCATGGCCACCACATCGGTGGCCAATTGGCTCAGATCGCGGGGCTGGCACAGCAACGCCACCCGCAGGGCTTCAAATTTGGCCGCCAATGCAGCATGGCCGCACACGGCGCGCGCGCGCACCAGGGCCTGTTGTTCCCAGGTCCAGGCTTCATTGCGCTGATAACGTTCAAAGGCATTTAGCGATGTCACCAACATGCCCGAGTTACCCGAGGGCCGCAGGCGCATGTCCACCTCGTACACCTGGCCGGAAATGGTTTGAGTATTGAGAATATGGATGATCTTTTGCCCCATGCGGGTGTAAAAGCTCTGGTTGTCCAGGCTCCGCTCGCCGTCGGTATAGCCCTTGATATCGGTGTCGTGCACAAAGACCAGATCCAGATCGGAGCCGTGCCCCAACTCCAAGCCGCCCAATTTGCCATAGCCCACCACGATAAACTCGGGCGCGGTGACAGCGACTCCGTCGACCACCGGGTAGCCGTGGCGCGCCACCATCTGCTCCCAGGCCAATTGCTGCACATAGTCCAATATGGCCTCAGCCAGCCAGGTTAAGTAATCACTCACTTTCATGAGCGGCAAGACGCCGGCCACCTCTGACGCCGCCACCCGCAGACCGTGCGCCAGCCGAAAGTAGCGCAGTGCTTCCATTTGCCCCTCGAGATCGTCGCGATTGATGCGCAGGGTGGCCTGACGCAATTCGTCGGTCAGCTCGGTTCTATCGGGCGGATGATACAGGCTGCGGGTATCCAGCAGCTCGTCCAGCAGAGCTGGGTGGCGACTGAGCTGATCGGCAATCCACTCGCTGGCGGCGCACAATTTCACCAATTGCGCCAGGGCCGCAGGGTTTTCAATCAGCAACACCAGGTAGGCCGAGCGCCGCAGTACGGCGACCACCAACTTGAGCACCCGTTGCAGCGTTACCGCCAGCGGCGACGCCTGCGCCAACAATGCCAGCAGGCGCGGCATAAAGTGGTCGAAGCGATCGCGACCGCTGGCCTGCATCATGCTGAGGGCGCGCTGCCCATAGAGATCGTGCAGGTGTTTGAGCACCGCGGCGGGTTCGTCAAAGCCCTGCGCCAACAGCCGGGCCTCGGCGTCGTGGATCTCGGCATCGGCCACGGGCAAACCGGAGACAAAATCCTGCCAACGCTGGATGTCAGTTTCCTCGGCAGCCTCGTCCTCTTCATCGGGGTTGGCAATCACGGCGTTAAATTCTTCGTGCACGCGCTGGCGGTGCAGGCTGAGTTGCTGATAAAAGGCGTCCCAACTTTCGAACCCCATCACCTGCGCCAGCCGCGCCTGCTCTTTGGCCGCAGCCGGTAGCGATTGGGTTTGGCGGTCGTCCAGGGCTTGTAAGGCGTGCTCGGTATGGCGCAGAAAATTGTAGGCGGCAGCCAGGTTGTCGGCGGCGGTTTTGGGCAATAGCTCCCATTCGGTTAGTAACTGTAGTAGCGGCAGCACACGGCGCTCGCGCAGCTCGACATCGCGCCCACCTCGAATAAGCTGAAATGCCTGGCCCACAAATTCCACTTCGCGAATGCCGCCGGCGCCTAGCTTGACGTCTTCATCCAAGCCTTTGCGCTGGACCTCGCGGCTGATCAGATTTTTCATTTTGCGCAGCGAATCAAAGGCCGAGAAATCCACGTAGCGGCGGTATGTGAAAGGCGTTAACAGTGCCTGCAACTTGTCGGCCGCCTGTGCGCCACCCTGGCCTACCCATGCCACCGGTCGCGCTTTGATCATGGCGAAGCGCTCCCAGTCACGACCCTGGGTTTGGTAGTAGTCTTCAATGGCATTGAAATTGGAAACCAGTGCGCCCGAGTCGCCGTGCGGTCGCAAGCGCATGTCGATGCGAAAGCAAAAGCCGTCCACAGTCACGGTATCCAGGCTTTTGATTAAGCGCTGGCCCAGGCGGGTAAAAAACTGTTGGTTGTCGAGCGCCCGCGCGCCGTCCGTTTCACCGGCCTCGGGAAATGCAAAAATCAGATCGATATCCGAAGACAGATTTAGCTCCCAAGCACCCAGCTTGCCCATGCCCAGCACCACCATGGGTTGTGGCTTACCGGACTGCCGGCCAATAGGCTCACCCAGTTGCTCGCACAGGCGCGGGTAGTGCCAAGCCAGTGCAGCATTGAGCAGGCAACTGGCCAGCGCCGATAAATCCGCCGTGGTTTCCGCCAGCGGTGCCAGGCCGTTAAACTCGCGATAGATAATCCGTATTTGCTCTCGGTGGCGGAATAGACGCAGGGCGCGATTAAAGGCGTCTTCGTCTTCCTCGCCGGTGAGCATTTGCTGCAACAAGGCATCAAAATCGCGCACTGGGTGCTGCGCGGGATAAACACTGTCGTCGGCGATTTGGGGCAGCCAATCGGGGTGTTTGGTCAATTGCGCTGCGGCGAAGTCGCTGGCGGTGAAGAGGCGTTGGAGACGAGGCACCTTCACCTGGTCTACCGTCGCCAAGAGGAAATCAAATTCACCCCCTAATTTGCCGCTCGAAGCCTGTAGCTTCGGCGCCCCTGTCAAATCCAACTTGGTCATATCTTCCCCCTAACCCAGGGTCTGATAATGCCTCAAATCAACAGTGTAAAACAGCCTTCAGGATGCTAGGGGTAGCGCGTTAATATGGCTTGCAAGGCCGCGTTTTCCTGCAACTGAAAGCAACGGGATAACTTGGGATCTATATTGGCTTTGCTGGCAGTGGCAGGCTCAAATGACTGTACCGATAGCGCAACCTCCTGAAACACCTCTGCAGGTAAATCGCTGGTTTCCACAATTCCGCCGGCAATTGCTCGGATATCGTCTAACGGTAGGCCCTGTTCTTTGAAGTACCAAAATAGACAATTGGCCTGGGCGAAGTCATTTAGCGCTTTGCGCTGAGTCGTAGATGATTCTTTAGCGCCACAACCGGTAAGTAAACATAGCGCGATAGAGAACAAAAAAAGACGCATTAAAACGCCTCTCTAATATTTATTACTCGGCAACGACAATGATGGTGTAAAAATTCGCTGTAGTCACCTACGAACATAAAAGCAAGGCGAAACAACTTGAAGGCAACGAAGAAATGGAATTTGTGATGCTCTCTCATCCGCAAAGCCGTGCATAACCGCCATCTACAAATCTCCGTTGTCTCCTGTATACATAAACAGTGGCATCAGATTAACCGAACGCAATTCTTTCAATGCCGGATAAACTGTTAACAACTCTTTCAAGCGTGCATCAAAATTATCACTCGGTGTTGAAATGTACGAGCAGTGTTGGTTAGAAGAGCACATACACTGCGCCTTTCCATCAAAATCCCCTATGTAATATAAAATGCCGGGTTTTGCTCTAAAGGAAAGACTGAATGGATAGGCAACCGCTTTTCGCCCGGTATGTTGACCGCCATCTTTTCCGTTCCTGGAGTGTGTGCCTAGCCACTTATTGAGTTGGTACTCCCCTGGCTCAACAGCATAGCTTTTTACACCATGATTCCAATGCCTTCTTTCATCAAACGCCAAAAAGTCCTCCCGTGTGGGCCCGTTTAACGCTAACGCCACACCCCCTGCACAGGTAAAACCTAACAACTGATGGCTTTCTAACTCGAACTTTCCAAAAATATAGGCGCTGTCCAAGTTGACTGGTGCATCTTGCGGCAGCGATTGTTTCATAGTGCTGCAACCCATAAGCAGCACTAAAAATCCGTAATACCAACGCATAACATTCCTTTGTATTTAACTAACTGAACTAATCCTTATCCGGCGCCGGCGCCACGCGCATGACCTCTTCGATGGTGGTAAGGCCGGCGCCGACTTTTTGCGCGCCCGCCATGCGCAGGGTGCGCATGCCTTCCTTTACCGCCTGCTTGCGCAGCACCATGAGATCTCCATCGTCTTTAATAAGTGATTTGACGGAGTCGGTGAGCATCATAATTTCATAGATTGCGACCCGGCCCAAGTAGCCGGTATTGCGACACTCCAGACAACCCACGGGCTGATAAATTTTTGCCGGCGCCGCCGCTTTCCAGGGTGCCACCAGCTGCTGCCAGGCGGCCTCGTCCACGGGCTGGGGCGCTTTGCAATGGGGGCAGAGGGTACGCACCAGGCGCTGTGCCATCACGCCCAATACCGCCGATTTAATCAGGTAGGCCGGCACGCCCAAATCCACCATCCGGGCAACGGCGGCCGGGGCGTCGTTGGTGTGCAAGGTGGACAGTACCAAGTGACCCGTGAGCGAGGCCTGTATGGCCATCTCGGCAGTTTCCAGGTCGCGAATTTCGCCCACCATGATGATGTCGGGGTCTTGCCGCATGAGGGTGCGCACACCGGCGGCAAAGTCCAGGCCGATATTGTGCTGCACCTGGGTTTGGTTAAAGGCGTCCTCCACCATTTCGATGGGGTCTTCAATGGTGGAGACGTTCACCTGATCGGTGGCGATGCGTTTCAGTGACGAATAGAGGGTGGTGGTTTTACCCGAGCCTGTGGGCCCGGTGACCAGCACTATGCCATTGGGACGCGACAGCATATCCTGCCACTGGGCCAGATCCTCGCCCACCAGACCGAGCTGCTCAAAGGAGCGCAGCAGTACGTCTGGGTCAAAAATACGCATCACCATCTTTTCGCCAAAGGCGGTGGGTAGCGTCGATAAACGCAGCTCCACTTCGTTGCCGTCCGGGCTTTTGGTTTTAATGCGACCGTCCTGCGGTTTGCGCTTTTCCGCCACATTCATGCGCCCCAGTACCTTCAGGCGCGAGGTAACCGCTGTGGTGACGTTCATGGGTAGTTCGTACACCTGGTGCAGTACGCCGTCGATGCGAAAGCGCACCCGGCCCACGTCGCGACGGGGCTCGATGTGGATATCGCTGGCGCGCTGTTCAAAGGCGTATTGCAGCAGCCAGTCCACAATATTGACGATGTGCTGGTCGTTGGCCTCTGGGTCTTTCGCGGCCCCCACTTCCAGCAGCTGTTCAAAGTTATTGGCCGCCGAAGTGCCGCCGGCGCCTACGCCAGAGATGGATTTTGCCAGCGAGTAAAACTCGACAATGTAGCGGTCGATGTCGTCGGGGTCGGCCACCACTTTGGTAATACCTTTGCGGGCCGTGTGGGTGAGCTGCTCAACCCAGGTGTTGACGTGGGGCTCGGCGGTGGCAATCACCAGCTCGTCGGGCTTCACTTTCACGCACAGAATTTTGTGGCGCTGAGCAAAGGCAAAGGACATGACCTCGGTGACGCGGGCAACATTGATTTCCAAGGGGTCTATATTGACCCAGGCGAGATCGCTGCGCTCGGCCAGCCAGCGGGCTAGCTGCTCGCCATCCAGGGGTTTGCCGTTGCGGGAGGGGTCTGGCAGCTTGCGCGCGGCAATAATTGACAGCGGGTTGCGCGCCTTTTGCTTGTCCGACAGGGGAGTGCCCGACAGTAGATTGGCATCGCCCTGGCTAATGCGCCCATCCTCTAACAGCGCCAGCAGCACTTTGCGCATCTCCAGGGGTCTGTCGGGGCCGGCCATCTGATTCATATTCCCTCGCTTACACGTCCACAATAGACGGAATGTACCACACCGCCGAAATACGCGCCTTGTCGCCCATAGATGCGGGAAATATGACCAATTGTTGCGTGACCCAGTGCACATCTCTCCCTATACTGCGCGCACTGAACTACGGGAGAGCAAATCATGCCGAGTGCCAACCCCTTTGCCATATTGTTTGGCAAATCACCCATCAAACCGATGCAGGAACACATGGCCGTGGTTACCGACGCCGCCAGCCTGCTGAAGCCCTTTTTTGAAGCCGTTATCGCCAATGATTGGACCACGGCCGAGTCGGTCCAGCATCAGATTCACAAGCTCGAAAACGACGCCGACAAGCTCAAAAAAGACCTGCGCCTGCACTTGCCCAAGAGCCTGTTTTTGCCGGTTCCGCGCTCCGATCTGCTGGAGCTTTTGTCCGGCCAGGATCGCATCGCCAATCGCGCCAAGGACATAGCCGGCATTATGTTGGGCCGCAAGATGAACCTGCCCAAGTCGCTGGGCGATCAAATGTTGGAGTTTGTGGGCTCCGCAGTCGAGACAGTGGAGCAGTCGCTCAAGGCCATTAACGAGCTGGACGAGCTGCTGGAAACCGGCTTTTCCGGGCGCGAAGTGGACATTGTAGCCAACATGATCGACGAGCTCGATCGGCTGGAAAACCGCGCCGATGAAATGGAAGTTCAGATCCGAGCGGCGCTGTTTTCCCTGGAAGCCGAAATGCCGCCCGTGGACGTGATGTTCTTGTACCGGGTAATCGATTGGGTGGGCGATGTCGCCGACCGAGCACAAAAAGTAGGCAGCCGATTAGAGCTGTTGCTGGCGCGCTAAGCGCCGTCAATTTATTGCGGAGAAATTTCCATGTCAGTGATTGCTGAATACGGGCATATTTTTATCGTCATGGCCTGTATGTTTGGCCTGTTTATGGCTTGGGGTGTGGGAGCCAACGACGTGGCCAACGCCATGGGCACCTCGGTGGGCTCCAAAGCGCTCACCATCAAGCAAGCCATCATCATCGCGATGGTGTTTGAATTTCTGGGGGCCTACTTGGCCGGTGGCGAGGTGACCGACACCATTCGCAAGGGCATCATAGATCCGAGCGCCATTGCCGATACGCCCGAATTGCTGGTGTACGGCATGATGGCGGCCCTATTGGCGGCGGGCACCTGGCTGCTGATTGCCTCCATCTTGGGCTGGCCGGTATCCACCACCCACTCCATCGTGGGTGCCATCGTGGGCTTTGCCGTGGCCGGCATCTCCATGGAAGCTGTAGCTTGGGGCAAGGTCGGCACAATCGCTGCTAGCTGGGTGGTATCTCCGATTTTGGCGGGCACTATGTCGTTCTTGCTGTTTCGCAGTGTTCAGCACTTGATACTGAACACCGACAAACCCCTGGAAAACGCCCGCAAGTACGTGCCTATGTACATGTTCTTTGTGGGTTTTTTAATCAGCATGGTCACCCTGCTGAAAGGCCTGAAACACGTGTTCAAAGACACTGGCATCAAGTTCAGCTTTCTGGAATCCATGGGAATATCGGTGTTGCTAGGGCTATTGGTGGCGGGCTTCGGCATGTACCTGCTGTCGCGCGTTAAACCGGTCAGCACCGAGCAGTCGCGCTTTGCCAATGTCGAGCAGGTGTTCGCCATTCTGATGATTTTTACCGCCTGCTCCATGGCCTTTGCCCACGGCTCCAACGACGTGGCCAATGCCGTAGGTCCCATGGCCGCCATTGTCGCCACCGTGAAAACCGGCGCCATTGGCGCTAAGGCGATGATGCCTGCATGGATTCTGTTAGTGGGCGCCATCGGTATCGTGGTGGGTCTGGCCACTTACGGCTACAAGGTAATGGCCACCATTGGCAAAAAAATTACCGAGCTAACCCCCAGCCGCGGCTTTGCAGCGGAATTGGGTGCGGCCGGCACCGTGGTGTTGGCCTCGGGTACCGGCCTGCCCATCTCTACTACGCACACGCTGGTGGGTGCCGTCCTGGGCGTGGGCCTGGCGCGCGGCATCGGGGCCTTGAACCTGCGCGTGATTGGCAGCATTTTTCTGTCGTGGATCGTCACCCTGCCCGCCGGTGCGCTGCTGGCCATTTTATTCTTCTATACCTTCAAGGGCATGTTCAGCTAGCGCTGCGCCGGCCACAGCCCTTATCGAAAGGCGCCCTAGGGCGCCTTAATTTTTTCTGGCGCAGTTAAAGCTGGTGCCCAATCTCCAAACGGCACACAATCGGTGTTCACTCTCAGGACCTGCCGCCATGGAATTGCCCATTTACCAGATCGACGCCTTCACCGATCAACGCTTCAAAGGCAATCCCGCCGCCGTTATTCCACTGGATCAATGGTTGCCCGATGCCACGCTGCAGGCCATTGCCAACGAAAACAATCTGTCGGAAACCGCTTTTTTTGTACCCAAAGATACCGGGTTTCACTTGCGCTGGTTCACCCCTGCCGCCGAGGTCAAATTGTGTGGCCACGCCACACTTGCCACCGCAGAGGTCATTTTTACCCTGCTGCAACACCACCAGAACACCATCTACTTCCACACCCACAGCGGTCTGCTCACGGTCAATAAACTCGACAACGGCATGTTGGAGCTGAACTTCCCTGCACAACCCGTCACCCCGGTATTGCTGAGCGGCGTCGAGCAATCACTACTGAATGCCGGCTTGGGCATTACCTACGGTGCCACCTTTGCCAACGAAGACTTGATTGTGACCTGCGCCAACCAAGCGGCGGTAGCGAAAATTGATCCGGACTTTAACGCCTTAAAACAATTGCCTTACCGTGGCATTATTGTCACAGCGAGGGGCGACAAGTGCGATTTTGTTAGCCGCTTTTTTGCACCCGCCGTGGGCGTCAATGAAGACCCGGTGACCGGCTCGGCACACACTAAACTGGTGCCCTATTGGGCCGCCGAACTCAATAAAAATCACTTCCAGGCGCTGCAGCTATCCGAGCGCGGCGGCCAATTGGAGTGTGAACTCACCGGCGACCGGGTACTGCTGCGGGGACGCGCAGTGCACTACCTGCAGGGCACAATTAGCGTGTGATCGTCACACACCACAAGGGAGCACAAACACGGCATGATTGACTTAAAGCGCTACACCCACGAATTAAGCCAGTTAGTGGCGCTGCCGTCGGTCAGCTGCGCCACGCCGCGTCTGGACATGAGCAACCGGGTGGTGGTGGATTTATTGGCTAACTGGCTGGCCGACCTTGGCTTTGACTGCCAGGTGCAAACCCTCCCCGGTCAGCCTGGCAAGGCCAACCTGATCGCCCGCAAAGGCACAGGCGAGGGCGGTCTGGTATTAGCCGGCCACACAGACACAGTGCCCTACGATGCGCACAGCTGGCAGCAGGATCCCTTCCAGCTTACTGCACGCGACGACCGCCTGTATGGCCTGGGCGCCACCGATATGAAAGGCTTTTTTCCGGTGGTGCTGGCGGCTATTCGCGGTTTGGGATCGGCGCCGCTGACCGCCCCGCTCACCGTGGTGGCCACCGCCGACGAGGAAACCTCGATGGCCGGCGCACGGGCGCTGGCGCTGCTGGGTGCGCCCAATGCGCGCGCGGCGATCATCGGCGAGCCCACAGGCCTAAAACCCATCCGCATGCACAAAGGCATCATGATGGAGGCGGTGCATGTGCGCGGTCACAGCGGTCATTCCTCAGACCCGGCACTGGGCAACAACGCTCTGGATGCCATGCATCAGGTGATTGGCGAACTGCAAGCACTGCGCGCCGAACTGCAAAACCAGCATCGGCATCCGGGGTTTAGCGTGCAGGTGCCCACTTTAAATTTGGGCTGTATTCACGGGGGCGACAATCCCAACCGCATTTGCGGCGATTGTGAGCTGCAATTTGATCTGCGCAGCCTGCCCGGTATGAACAACGCCGAACTGCACCAGCAGATTCACCGGCGCCTGCAGCCCTTGGCCGAGCGACTTAAAGTAGACATAACCCTGCGCGCCCTGTTCGACGACGTACCCGCCTTTGAGCAGCCCGCCACCAGTGAGCTAGTGCAACAGTGCGAGCGTTTCTCGGGCCAAAGTTCGGTCAGTGCCGCCTTTGCCACCGAAGCGCCCTTCTTACAGCAATTGGGGCTGGAGACCGTGGTGTTGGGCCCTGGCTCCATTGATCAGGCACACCAGCCCAACGAGTTTATTCCACTGGCACAAATCGACCCAGCGGTAACGCTTATACAGCAGCTAATTCGCCACTATTGCCTGCAGTGACGCGCGACTGTTGTTACCATTGATCACCTCTGCAATTGGACCCGGCTTGTAAATGAACCCAGACAACTCGAAATCCATGGCCCAGCAATACGTCGACTGGTTTCGCGATTCTTCGCCCTATATCAATGCCCACCGCGGTAAGACCTTTGTGCTGATGCTGCCGGGCGAAGCGGTGCGCCACGCCAATTTTGCCAATATCATTTACGACATTGCCCTGCTCAACAGCTTGGGCGTTCGGCTGGTGATAGTGCACGGCACGCGCCCGCAAATTGAAGAGCGCCTGGGGCTGTCGGATATGGATTCACAATTCCATGAAAACCTGCGCATTACCGACCCGGAATCCATGACGGCCATTATTCAGGCCGCCGGCGAGGTGCGCGTGGACATTGAGGCGGCGCTGTCCACCGGGCTGCCCAATTCGCCTATGCACGGCGCACAAATTCAGGCCATTAGCGGCAATTTTGTCACCGGTATGCCCATGGGTGTGATCAATGGCACCGACCTGCAATTTACCGGTAAAGTGCGGCGCATCAATACCAAGACCATGCAGCAGGCTCTGGATATGGGTGCCATCTTGATAGTATCGCCCCTGGGCTACTCACCCACGGGGGAAGTATTCAACCTGTCCTTTGCCGAAGTGGCCACACAAGTGGCCATTAATCTGCACGCCGATAAAATTGTCAGCTTTGTGGAGGGCCAGGGTGTCGAAGATGAGAAGGGCGGGTTAATTCGGGAATTTATGCTGCACGAAGCCGAACAGTATTTGAATTGCCCCAACAGCCGACCCGCGCACGGCAGTCGCCTAGCGCTCACGGCCTGCTACCACGCCTGCAGTAAGGGCGTGCCGCGAGCACAGATTGTGTCCTTCAGCGACGACGGCGCTTTCCTCAAGGAGCTGTTCACCCGCGATGGCAGCGGATCTATGGTATATCGCGACAACTACGAGCAATTGCGCACAGCCACCATCGACGATGTAGGCGGCATTATCGAATTAATCGAGCCACTGGAGAAAGCCGGTGTTCTAGTGCGCCGCTCGCGCGAAGTACTGGAAACCGAAATCGAAAAATTCTCTGTGTTGGAAAAGGACGGCACTATTTTGGCCTGCGCGGCCCTCTATCCCTACGCCTCGGGCGCCGCCGAGCTGGCCTGCGTGGTCACCCACCCCACTTACCAAAAGGGCGGTCGGGCGGCCAAGCTGTTGCACCAGCTAGAGCGACAGGCGCTACGCGCGGGCATCAAGGAGCTGTTTGTATTGACCACGCAGACCGCCCACTGGTTTCTGGAGCAGGGGTTTGTGCCAGGCGATTTGGACGTACTGCCCAATGAGAAGCAATCTCTTTACAACTATCAGCGAAAATCCAAAATATTTATTAAGCGCTTGGCGGTATAGGCGACTTTACTGCTAAAAACCGGGTGCAGTGGGCTCGGCCAGGATGCCAGATTCTGGTATGCTGGCCGACCTTTTTACGTGTAACTGTACGAATTTCCGGAGTGCGCAATGCCAGCCTATCGTTCTAAAACCTCTACCCACGGCCGCAACATGGCCGGCGCTCGCGCGCTCTGGCGCGCCACCGGCATGAAGGACGATGATTTCCAGAAACCCATTATTGCGGTGGCTAACTCCTTTACGCAATTTGTGCCCGGTCACGTCCACTTAAAAGACATGGGACAACTGGTTGCGCGGGAAATTGAGAAAGCCGGCGGTGTTGCCAAAGAGTTCAATACTATTGCCGTAGACGACGGCATTGCCATGGGTCACGACGGCATGCTCTACAGCCTGCCCTCGCGCGACATCATCGCCGACAGTGTCGAGTATATGGTCAACGCCCACTGTGCCGATGCGCTGGTGTGTATTTCTAACTGCGACAAGATCACCCCGGGCATGTTGATGGCGGCCATGCGGTTAAATATTCCGGCGATTTTTGTGTCCGGCGGCCCCATGGAAGCCGGTAAAACCAAGTTATCTGAACACAAGCTCGACCTGGTTGACGCTATGGTAATCGCCGCCGACAGCACCGCCAGCGACGAAAAAGTGGCCGACTACGAGCGCTCCGCCTGCCCCACCTGCGGCTCTTGCTCGGGCATGTTTACCGCCAACTCCATGAACTGCCTAACGGAGGCGCTGGGCCTTTCGCTGCCCGGTAACGGTTCGATGCTGGCCACCCATGCCGACCGCGAGCAACTATTCCTGGAGGCCGGCCGACGCATCGTCGACATCACCAAGCGCTATTATGAGCAGGAGCAAGAACACCTGCTACCGCGCAATATCGCGTCTCTGGCCGCCTTCAATAATGCCATGGCGCTCGATATCGCCATGGGTGGCTCTACCAATACCATTTTGCATCTGCTGGCGGCCGCGCAAGAGGGCGGCGTGAATTTCGATATGAAAGACATCGACGCCCTGTCGCGCAAAATTCCGCAGCTGTGCAAGGTGGCACCCAATACGCCTAAATACCACATGGAAGATGTCCACCGCGCCGGTGGCGTGTTCGGTATTTTAGGCGAGCTTGCGCGCGGCGGCCTGCTCGATACAGGCGTGCCCACCGTGCACAGCGACACCCTGGCCGAAGGTTTGGCCAAATGGGATATCGCCCAAACCGGCGACAAAGACGTGGCCAAATTTTTTATGGCGGGCCCCGCCGGCATTCCCACACAAACAGCCTTTTCGCAAAGCACTCGCTGGCCGAGCCTCGACGGCGATCGCGTCGAGGGTTGTATCCGCAGCGTCGAACATGCCTATAGCCAAGAGGGCGGCTTGGCGGTGCTCACTGGCAACATTGCCGTCGACGGTTGCGTAGTGAAAACCTCCGGTGTCGATGAAGATATTTGGGTGTTTGAAGGCACTGCTTATGTGGTGGAAAGCCAGGAAGACGCCGTAGCCGATATTTTGGACGGCAAAGTCAAAGCCGGCGACGTGGTGATCATTCGCTACGAAGGGCCAAAGGGCGGCCCGGGCATGCAGGAAATGCTCTACCCTACCAGCTATTTAAAATCCAAGGGCCTGGGCAAGCAGTGTGCACTATTAACCGACGGGCGCTTTTCCGGCGGCACCTCTGGCCTGAGTATCGGCCACGCCTCGCCTGAAGCCGCCGCCGGCGGCGCCATCGGCCTGGTGGAAACTGGCGACATTATTCAGATTGATATTCCTGCGCGCACCATCAACGTAAAGTTGAGCGATGCCGAACTGGCTGAGCGCCGCGCGCGGGAAGAAGCGCGCGGTGCCGACGCCTGGAAGCCGCGTAAACCTCGCCCACGCAAAGTTTCTGCCTCGCTCAAAGCCTACGCATTACTCGCCACCAGCGCCGATAAAGGCGCGGTGCGCGATCTCTCCAAACTCGACTAGCCCCATGGCGCCGTCCGCAGCGGCGGCGCCATATCCCTGCGTAACTTGGGGTTATTTTTTAGCGGTCATTACGCTAGTACGTTTTAAAAATACCTTTCCGCTAGTTTAATTTTAGTTTTCTTTTTGCGTGCATTTAGCGCTTAATATTCCGCTGAAACCCTGATCGGAACTGTAGTACCAGCCGCGCGATAATTTCTTTCAGCTCGGCGGCTTTTTCTGTGCATTTGTTTCACTTTCTATCAGTTCGTCGCATCCCTTATCGCAATTTTCCCTAGAAATTGTTACGCATGATCCACCCGATCTATCGGGCCCCAGAATAATGCAAACAATCAAAGGGAAACATTATGCGAAACAAAAGTAATTTTGCGCACACGCTCATGTACGCCTCCATTGTGGCAGCCACCTGTGCCACACCCACCTGGGCACAATCGTCCGATAAATCCATCGAAGAAGTCACCGTGGTTGGCTCGCGCATTGCGCGCGGCGCCGATTTCAACAGCCCAACGCCGGTAGAAATTCTGGATCGCGACACCATCGAAAAATCAGGCTACAACAACCTGCAACAACTTTTCGAAAAATCGCCGTCGACGGGCAATGGCACTTTCTCTACCCGGGGCAACAACCAAGACTCAACCGCCAACGGCGCCGCTGCTGTGAGTCTGCGCGGCATGGGCGCGGATGCTACTTTAGTACTGGTTAACGGGCGCCGCGTTGCCATCAGTGCATTCGCCGAGGGCATCACCACCAACTTTGTCGACATCAACGCAATTCCCGTGGGCGCCATTGAGCGTGTAGAGGTGTTGAAGGACGGCGCCTCCGCCATTTACGGCTCGGACGCCGTGGCCGGTGTTGTGAACATTGTTATGCGCAAAGACTTCGAAGGTGTTGAAGTATCTGCCGGTTACGGCAATACCACCGACACCGACAACGATGAACGCACCTTTTCGGCTATCTGGGGTGTTAATGGGGCAAACGACTCTAACCTCACCATGATCTTCGACTACTTCAGTAACAGCGCGCTGATGAATAAAGATCGTGGTCGGCTTGGCACCGCAAACCAAGCGCCAAACGGTGGTGAAGATTTTAGGTCGTCGCGCGGCTATCCTGGGTATTTTATTGTCGACGGTGTCGCAACAGTTGACCCCGCTTGTCCCGCAGATCAAATTTCCGGACAAGCTTGCGTCTATGACTATGGTCCTTGGAACGTGCTTACACCTGCAGCAGAACGCACCGGCCTGTCGATTTTGGGCCACACGAAACTGACCGATGACATAGAGTTTTTTACAGAAATCGCGGTTCAGCACAACAACTCGTCTGCGCGCGGAGCGCCGACACCGCTCGATGAAAGCGCGGCACTCACGGTGCCTGTCAGCCATCCAGACAGCCCCTTTACTGGCGCCACCACACTCGCCATCGGTCGGTATCGCCCCGTTGACGCCGGCGCTCGCGAATGGAACATCGAAACGGATAACTTGCGCGGCGTGTTTGGCCTGAGGGGCGAAATAAATGGCTGGACTTGGGAAACCAGTGTTCAGCGAGCGCGCAGCGAATCCACGCAAACCGGTGATCGAACACAGGGCTGGGTTCGCACCGACCTATTGCAACAAGAAATTGATGCTGGCCGCTACAATCCCTTTGGCGCTGCGACAAATCCCGACAGCGTAATAGACGCGATTACCACCAGCTTAGTACGCCAAGGCGGCTCACAGCTGACAGCTCTGGACGTTACGGTTAGTGGTGAGCTATTTGCCATGGGCGGTGGCAGCGCAGCCATGGCCGCCGGCCTAGAATATCGGGAAGAAAAGGCGTCAGACATTCCCGATGATCAATTTCAACGTGGCCTGATCTTTGGCACAGAGTCAGTTTCCGCTGCCGCCAGCCGCGATATTACCTCTGGTTTTATCGAAGTCGCACTACCGGTAATGGATAACTTTGATGTTACCTTGGCAGGCCGTTACGACAGTTACAGCGATTTCGGCTCCACCGTAAATCCGATGCTAAACGGACGCTGGGCTATAACGGAAGGCCTTTCAGTCAGAGCCTCCTGGGGTACGGGCTTCAGGGCCCCATCACTTGCGCAAATAGGTCTGGGCCCATCGCAGGAATCACTCTTCTTTAGCGATAGCTACGGTTGTGCAATCAATGCATCCTATTGTGCCAGCACAGATTACACTGTGGTATTTTCCGGTAATCCCGACCTTGAAGCCGAAGAATCCGAGTCCTTTAACATAGGTGTTATCTATGAACCCCTAGACGATCTGCAACTGTCTTTGGATTACTGGAATATCACTCAAGAAGGAAAGATCGATAAAGTACCGGTTGGCTATTTGTACAGCCAATTCTGCGACGTGCAAAATAGCGCTGTCTGTGTTCGCTCTGCGCCGCTTGCCGGAGAAAGCCTTGGAGCACTGCAATCTATTAACAGTGGCTTTATTAACATCAGTGAGCAAGACGCCGCAGGTGTTGATTTGGCCCTTCGCTATGGCGGGATGAATCTGGCCGGGGGCCAGGTAAATCTTCGCTTCGACTACTCTTATTTGGCGCAGTTTGAACGCGTGGAACTCGATTCCGACGGCGTAAGTTTTAAAAAGTCTGACCTCGCCGGTGAATATGAATACCCTCAGCACCGTTGGGTGGCCGCAGGCGACTGGGACCTCGATAATTTCGGTCTTACCGCAAGCCTTAACTATACCGGTGAGTTTGAGGATACACCCGATATAGACTTCGACGGCACTGCCGATTACGACACCAATACCTCACGCACTGTGGACGCATTTATGACGCTAAATCTGCAGGCGCGCTATTCGGGTTTTGAAAATCTGCAGCTTTCCCTCGGCGTCGATAATGCGCTGGACGAGGACGTACCCTTCGCCATCGGCGACGGTGACTCAGATCTCTACGGCTATGTTTCCGGCCAGCACAGCCCCCGTGGTCGCTTTGTTTACGGTAAGGTGACCTATACCTTTTAATTGATCTACGGAGAACAGACGATCTATAAAAAAGCCCAGGCAAACCTGGGCTTTTTCATAACAAGCGATTAGAAACTGTAGTCTATTCTAACTGCCAAGCTACGACCATCTAAGTAATCAATATACTGCTGGGCCGTTGTGTTACTATCGCTACGGCTACGTGCATTTTTGTATTTAACGGCTTCCTTGTTAAACACATTATTTAGATGAGCACTTAACTGTAGGTTTTCTGAAACCTCCATTCTGCCCGAAAGATTTACATAGCTATACGCTGGAACCACATCTTCATCACGAACATTGAAGTGAGTCTTGTATTCTCCATAATACGTGATATCACCACGAACACTCATTGACTTGTTGAATAAAGTGAAGCCTTTATCCAGGGCAAGATAAGCATTCCAATCTGGAACCATTGTCATGCTATCACCCTTTTCAGCGCCAATCGCATCGTTGTCCTTCATGATCTTGGAATCGGTGTAGGATGTATTAAAGGTGAGACTCAATTCCTCAGCTAGCATTGCAGTAGACTCGAACTCAAAACCTCTAGATCTAGCTTCACCTGCATTAGCGATAAAGCTAAAACCACAGGTTGGCATGTAGATGCTAGTACGAATATCGGTCCAATCAATTTGATAAACTGCGGAAGCAAAACTGAATCGCCCATCAAAAGCAGATGCTTTTAAGCCCAATTCATAGTTATCGATAGAGTCTGAGGTGTATCGGTCTTTTCGTTGGCTTGCATTAGGGTCACTCTGACATGATCCAGCTAGTGGGCCATTATTACCACCAGGACGATAGCCTTCTGAATAGAGTGCGTAGACAGACATTTCACTATTCGGGCGCCAAGAAGCACTGAATTTGTAACGCTCGCCACTCTCTTCACCCCCTGTAGAAGTTACATTTTCAGACCAAATTCCCGCTGTTTCACCAAGAAATTCATCTTTTAATTCAAAATGTCTAATGCCTGCATTTAATTCAAGCTCACCTAAGCCACCAATTTCGAACGTATATGCAACGTCAGCAAATGTTGCTTTTTCCGTCGCAAGATCCTTAATTACTGAGTTTCGCCAATTATTCTGAGGGTTACCAAAGGTATCTTGTCCTAGTTGCGTAACATCGATGCCCCACCACCAATTCATTGCAACTGCAGAAGCGATATCGCCCGACTCATGGTATTGATTTTGGTTGTTTAACGCATTTGTGGTTTCTTCTTTATCGTAGAAAAAACCGACGGTCCACGCTAATGGGCTCGTTGTATCAAGATTTTGCAGTCGAACCTCGTGGGTTGTTTTATCGTAGAAATCATCATTGATGATCCACGTTAAAAACATGTCATCTGCATCTAATCTTGACCAATTATCTAGCGATTGGGTTTCAAATTGTCTGAAAGAACCTGCATAGGTTAATGTCGCTAAACCAAGTATGTTGTCATGATTGAAATTAAGTGTGTACAAATTACTTTCACTTTCATACCAAGGGTCTAGCCTCTCCCAAATCTGATACTTTTCTTTAACTCCAGATTTCGCTACCGGGGCAGAACCCGCATGACAAGCCGGACGTTCTAGACTTGGATCGCAGTCTACTTGAACAAAATCAACATCATAGCCATAGGGCGCGCTTGCGTTGTCGGTTAGATTATAATCCCAGTAATAGCCAGGCTTTGAACGGTCTCCCAAAGCCGAGCCTTTATCTTTGTAATCAATGTTTGCGTAGCCGAAAGTCACGTCCATTTCATCAGAAATTTGCCAAAGCATTCGCGCACGAACAAAGCCTCGGTCTATACTCGACTGAACGCCGGTGTTCATATTTACGAATTGGAGCTGATCATGCTCTCGGTTAGCAGAGATGCGAAGCGCAAGCTTGTCCTCAATCAATGGAAGATTAACACCCAAAGTACCATTGGTATCACTGCCATCCACATCTACTTCATGGCGAGCTTGCATAGAACCAAACACTTCAAAGGTATTTAATTCGGGCTGTTTTGTAATGATACGGACAGTACCACCAATAGCATTTGACCCATATAAGGTACCCTGGGGCCCACGCAGCACTTCTACACGCTCAACATCAGATAGGTTGGTAAAAGTATAGGGAACATCGTCTACAAATGTAGTTGTCGTGTCAGGCGTAGTCGTGTTGCCACCGCTAAGGCCGCGCAGAATAAGCTGTCCACGCGGCATTGCTGCACCCGCGAGCGTGCGATAGATATCTGTAGCATTGGTGTAGTTTCTGTCAGCAATTTCAGTAGCCGAAATACTAGAAATTGCCATGGGTATTTCTATTAGTGTTTCTTCTTTACGGCGTGCAGTAACAATAACTTCTTCGGTTATTCTTTCTACCTGCTGACTTTCCGGTTGCTGACCTTGGGCCTGGACATTGATCGAGCCCGCAATCATAAAGGCGGTTATGGCTTGAATGCTTCTCGTAAGGATGCGCTTGTTCATACTTTTCTCGCTATTATATTTTATTATTTAAACACGCCCTTGGAACGTGCTTTGATGCCACTTTTAGTTTGTGACATTAATAAGCGACGCACGAAAACCGTTTAACCTCAATTTAGATCGACACGCCGCTTGCGGTATTGATGTTTTATATAAACTAGGGTAAGCGCGGTTTGAAATGACATAAAAAAACCGGCTTTCGCCGGCTTTTTATGTCGCTATATTACAGCTTTAACTGCCTCTCGCGCTCTTTCTCTGCAGCCGCATACTGAATCCATTGATCTGCAAACTTCTTAGATCGCTTATCTTCAGCTGCTTTTTTGAAGGCTTTAATGGCCGCATCGTATTGCTTTTTATTGACGTGGGCCATGCCCAGTACAATTTGCAATTGATCTTCGCGCTTAATGCCTTTGCGCTTTAAGGCCACTTCACCGGCATCGATCGCCTTATCGTGCATATCGTTGTCGAGGTAAATGCCAGCCAAGCGTGCGTAGAGATCGCCGTTGTCAGACTTGGCTGCGGCCTTTTCCATTTCCGGTAACGACTTTTTAACTTCCTGGGCCATACGCCAGGCAGCAGCCAGTGTTTCCAGATTTTTGGAGGTGGGCTCAATGCGCTTATCTTTAATGCCCTTGTCGATGATTTTGGCAGCCTTGTAGGGCACCTCTTCACCGAGGAACAAATAGGCAATGTTCAGCAACTCTTTTTCGTTAGTCACTGCACCCATAAGGTAGGCTGCTTCCAGCGCGTGCAACTGGTCTTTTTCCCGGTTAACTGCGCCATACATACCGCCCAGCTGACGCCAATAAGAGGCCTTGGGGTAGTGTTTAACTAGCTTCTCAAGAATCTCGACAACTTTTTTGTTATCGCCCTTCTCGTAGTAGATGGCGCGCTGCAGCGCGAACCAGTTTTCCTTGGGTACTTTACCCTTGGATTCGTAGTCGTTAACTGCCCAGTTAATGTCGGGCAAGGCTTTGTTGTAATCATTCAATGAATAATAAGCCTGACCGCGCAGCACATAGGCATCGGCACCCACAATGGGTGATGCAGCCATCCAACGCGTCAAGATCTCTACCGCTTTGCGATAGTCTTCCTGAATGAAGTACAACTGCGCCATGGTGTACAAGGTCGCCGTTTCCAAACCTTCGGGAATGTCGTCGGGGTTGGCAACAACACGCTCATAGGCGCGCAATGCATCTTTGTAACGCTCGAGCGAGTAATACACAAAGCCGTAGTAGTTCCACAACTGGGCCAGCTCATAGCCGTTCCACTTGTCGCTGTCTTCTTTAACTTCGTTCAGCTCTTTGAGCGCACCATTCCAGTCGCCGGCGTCGGCGAATACCTGAATTTCCGCCAGCTTTTTGTAAACGTTTTCACGCAAGGCCGGAGTCTTTCGGGTTTTCTGGGTGTTCTTTGGCTTGTCATCCTGTGCGAAAGCCACGCCAGTGGTGAGCTGCTGTGCCAGAGCACTGTCCTGCAACACCACACCGCTGAGTGCCGGCGCAAGTAGAAGCGGCGCCGCAAACAGAGTGTTTCTGACGATGCGGGTAACTGCTGTTTTAACGTTCATAGTCACTCCCGTCAGTTACTTCGCAATCGCGAAGGAGATTTTGTTACGTACACCGGGTACTTCAATTGGCTCACCGTCAACAACGCGCGGCTTGTACTTGAACTTAAGCGCGGCTTTCATCGCAGCGCGATCAAACACACCTTCCGGCTCAGCTTCAATAACCACTGGGTCGCGCACGGAGCCGTTCTTGGTAACCACAAATTCCACAATCACGTAGCCTTCTATACCACGCTGTAGCGCACGGCGCGGGTATACCGGCTGCACTTTTACGATTGGCAGGTACTCACCATCGCTGGCGAAACCACCAATACCGCCCACTTTCAAGTTTGCGGCCAATTTTGGCGCACCCATGTTAATGGCGTTGGGATTTAAGTCGGGCGTGTCAAAATCCATTTCCGGCATTTCTGGCGGTGGATTCTGCGGATCGTCAGGCTTTACAGCCTGCTCGGTGTCGTACTCGGTTTTGATCTCGCGCTCAGGCATGTGGATGTCCACAACCTTAAACTCTTCCACATCCTTGGGTTCAGTAACGTTCATCTGAATCAGGAAGTGCATCAAAAAGATCAGACCTGCTGTGGTAGCCGCTGCCAGTGCCGCTGCTACACCAATTTTAAAGATGTTCATAGCAACCTTTACTTGTTAGTGGCAACAGACACATCAAGCACAGACACTTCACGCGCTGCCTCGATAACCTTTTGGACGAATTCGATTTGAGCATCATTATCGGCCTGAATAACCAGCGCCCCTTTCGGGTTTTCCGCATGCAAACGCTCGATGTGCGATTTAATATCGCGCTCGTCTACCTGCTGCTTGGCGATCCATATTTCGTTATTGGCGTTAATCGCAACCAGAATATTGGCATTCTTTTTAAGAATACTGGTGGTGGCATCCGGACGATTAACTTCAATACCGGCTTCTTTAATGAACGATGCGGTCACGATGAAGAAGATCAACATGATAAATACCACGTCGAGCATGGGCGTCAAATCGATCGCGCCAGCTTCCTCTTCTTGGGTTGGTCTTTTACTCATGACGGTTCTCGTTGTAACTGGTTAACGGGCGGCGGGTCAGAGACCCACCGCTTCGCCTGGCCTCGCCGGAGCGATTAATGATCCATCGTCAGATGGTCGGCCAGCAACTGGGATTCATTGGCTGCTGTACGGGTCAGGAAGGTGTTGGCAAATACGCCCGAGAGCGCAGCTACCATGCCAGCCATGGTTGGGATAGTGGCTTGTGAAACACCACTGGCCATGGACTTGGCGTCACCACCACCGGTTACCGCCAGAATGTTGAACACTTCAATCATTCCCGTCACGGTACCGAGCAAACCCAACAGCGGACAGAGCGCAACCATTGCTGCAATCATGTCCATGTTGCCGTTGATCTTATCAGAGATGCGTGAAATCAGCGCGTACCGCACCTGATGTGCATGCCAGGATTTACGCTCTTTACGGGCCTCCCAGCTATCAAGTGCAGATTGCACGTCGCCTTTCAGACTGCCTTTGAAATACCAAACCCGTTCGAAAATAAGGGTCCACATGACAAAGGTCAGGACGGCGATCCATTTAAGGATGGGGCCGCCCGAGTCCATAAAGGCGTTAATGGCTGCTAGCGCGTCCATCAATGCCAACATGGTTTATCTCCTACTTCTTTTCGGCGTTTTCAGCAATGATACCCGCGCTCTGCTCATCCAGAATATGGATAACGCGCTTGGCCTTGGTGTTAACCAGGGTGTGCATCAAAACTGTCGGAATTGCGACTACCAGACCCAGTACTGTGGTTACCAGAGCACCAGAAATACCGCCGGCCATGGCCTTCGGATCGCCGGCACCAAAGATGGTGATAGCCTGGAAGGTCACGATCATACCGGTAACGGTACCCAGCAGACCCAGCAGCGGGGCGACCATGGAGATGATCTTCAACAGCTGCAAGCCTGACTCGATGTTTGGACGCTCTTTCAGCACCGCCTCTTCGAGTTTCAGCTCCAACGTCTCACCGTCCAGGCCTGGGTTGTCTTCGGCTACTTTCAGCACGCGACCCAGCGGGTTGTTGGTGTTGGCTTTCTGAGACTTCAGCTGGGCGTTAACCTTGCCGGAAATACCCATCAGCACAATAAAGCGCCACAGAGCCAAGAGTGCTGCAAATACACCGACCGCAGAGATGATGTAGCCCACTGTGCCGCCCTGGTGCCAGCGCTCTTCCAGCGACGGCGTGTTAATCAGCGCCGACAGCAGTGAACCACCTGAAGGACCCGTGGGGTCAATACCGGTTTTGGTGAAGCCGCTCGTGGCGTTCTGCAGAGCTGCAGCGCCGCTCAGGTGCGAGTCGGGCTGACGTACCAGCTCTTCGATCTTGCCGTCTTTCGGCGAGTAGCTCAGGTACTTACCTTCGGAAACCAAGTTGTAGTTACCAATGCGCACGACAGTTTGGTTCAGCTTGTCGCCATTTGGCTTGATAACGCTAGCCTGGAAGCTGGTCACATTGCCGCCTTCCACAGTTTCGCGCTGTATTTCAAACCACAGACGCTCGATCTCTTCGATTGAAGGCAGCTTGGTCGCTGAGTTCATCTTGTCGATCAGGCCGTCCAGGAACTCGGTGCGGTCGCCCAGCTCAGCGGAAACAACAGAATTGTTCACGTTTGAGCGCAGGTCACCGGCAGTAGAGGTCAGGTGACCGAACAGTTCTTTCAGCGAGCCCAAACGCTCTTGCAGCTGCTTGCGCTTGGCTGCTACCTGAATTTCCTGAGCCTTATACTTGGCCTCCAGTTCTTCAGAGCGTTTCTCTTCGGCCAGTTTTGTGGCCTTGGCCTTATTCAGCAGTGACTGCTGATTGGCCTTGTCGCGCAGGAACTCAGCTTCGCGCTGTTTGTGTTCCTTGGACTCGGAGATTTTTGAGTTTTGAACCATCTTCAGCAGTTGGTCCAGTGAAGCGGCCTTGTCGTCTTGAGCAAACGCAGCGTTTGCACCAAACAAGCCGGCTGCAGCTACAATCAAGCAGCGCTTAGCGAAGGTCATCTTCATTATTTAGCCTCCGGAGCCAGAATCGGTAAGCCCATGATATCGTTGGTCGCTTGTTTCTTGGCGATCTTGATACCCTGCAGAATTGATGAACGGTATTCGCCGGAATCCAGCTCTACCCATGCCTTTTGACGAGCATCCCAGGCGCCTGACAGCTTGGTGTCAGTAGTCTGGTACATCAACGCGATGCGGCCAACACGGAGAATGTTAACTTCGCGATCAACACCACCGATGTTCAGGGTGTCTTTGTAAGTATCGATCTTGCGACCGTACTCGGATTCAATTTTGTAAGCTTCCAGCACCTGGCGGAATTTCTCGGCCACGGTGATATCGGCACGCTCCTGGTTAGCACGCAGCTGAGCAACACGCTCGCGACGCTCGTCCAGGTGGAAAGGCACGTCCAGATCGATGAACTGCTCCAGACCATCCAGCATACGCAGGATCAGCGGCTGGATTTGACGCTCCATCACAGTCACTTGATCGATGGATTCTTCCAGATCGTTCAACACCACCAGCTGGTTAGCAATCTGCTTTTCCTGCTGGGCGTTGTATACGCGCAAGCCTTCAATCTGCTTATTCACAGTTTTGAATTCCTGCAGCAGCGCATTGGTATCTTCAGCGATCTTGTCGATACGCTTCTGAGACTGCATAGCCGCCGTAGTTTTAGCTTGGCCTGTCTGCAGAATCGCATTCAGGGTTTGGTCTGCCTGGGCCACACTGCCAATCAGTGCGCCTGCAGAAAGCACTGTGGACAAGGCCACCGCTTTCAATCGTTGCTTCTTCATAGTTCCCCCAACTCGGGTGCTTTTGCAATCAACTTGTATGCGTCAGTTCAACTGCCACACACACGTATATCCGCGTTGCTCTGGCGACAGTTAAGGGGGGCATTGTAATGACCCCCTCCGCCAAGATTCAACGACTAGACGAATATCCAAAACCAGTTTGTGCCATTAGGTAACATAGCGGTAACAGATGGGTAACAACTCTCGGAAAGTAGATCCAACAGCGGTAACACCAGCCTAAAAAACATACAACTGCTTGGTGATTCGCGGTGAAACCTGGGCAATTTGCGACAGGAATCACGTTCGACGCAGCACTATAAACGAATAGTTGTACGGATTGGAACCACCCGCGACCCGTCGGTCCTCGCTTATTTTTTCCCAATCACCCTGTTCAATGTGTGGAAAATGTGCATCACCCTCTATTTGGGCGTGTACCTGCGTTAAGTATAGCTTGGTGGCCTCTGGCAGGGCCTGGCGGTAGATCTCGCTGCCGCCAATAACCATCGCTTCGTCGACACCGGCGTCGCCGGCCAGTTGCCGCCCTAAAGCCAGGGCCGCCGGCAGAGAGTTACAGACCGTAACACCCGCTGCCTGCCACTGGGGCTGACGGCTGATAACCAGATTGGGCCGACCCGGCAGGGGTCTACCGATGGACTCAAAGGTTTTGCGCCCCATGATGATGGGCTTGCCCATGGTCACCCGTTTGAAATAGGCCAGATCATCCGGCAGGTGCCAGGGCAGCTGATTGTCGCGCCCGATGATCCGGTTCTCGGCCATAGCCACGATCAGTGCTATCTCGGTCATAGCTACCTCTTATATCGCCACGGGCGCGGGAATATGAGGGTCCGGGTCGTAGCCCTCCAACTCAAAGTCTTCAAACCGGAAACTAAAGATATCCTTTACTGCGGGGTTGAGCTTCATGGTGGGCAGCGGCTTGGGCGTGCGCGACAGCTGTAATTCGACCTGCTCAGCGTGATTGCTGTAGAGGTGGGCATCGCCAAAGGTGTGCACAAAATCGCCGGGCTTCAGGTCGCACACCTGCGCCAACATTAATGTTAACAACGCGTAGGAGGCGATGTTAAAGGGCACCCCCAGAAAAATGTCGGCGCTGCGCTGGTAGAGCTGACAGGACAACTTGCCCTTGGCCACATAAAACTGAAACAAGGTATGGCAGGGCGCCAGCGCCATGCGCCCCTGCGCTACGTTTTCCTGTGGCGAGAGCGACTCGTCCGGCAGCGCCGTAGGGTTCCAGGCCGAGATAAGCAGCCGGCGCGAGTTGGGCTTGGTTTTAATCATCTGCACCAGCTCGCTCACCTGGTCCACCAACTCGCCGTTGGGGCCGGCCCAGGAGCGCCACTGGTGTCCGTAGACCGGGCCTAGATCGCCCGACTCGGTGGCCCACTCATCCCAGATTTTGACGCCGTTTGCCTTCAGGTAGCCAGTGTTGGTGTCGCCTTTTAAGAACCACAGCAGCTCGTGCACTATGGACTTCAGGTGGCATTTTTTAGTGGTCACCAGGGGAAAGCCGTCGGCCAGGTTAAAGCGCATCTGGTAGCCAAACACACTTTTCGTGCCCGTGCCGGTGCGATCGCCCTTGAATACGCCGTTATCGCGTACGTGGCGCATGAGGTCGAGGTATTGCTTCATAATATGGCCTCCTTATTGGGCAGTCTTGCGGGCGCGACGATAGGCCAGCCAGATAAACAACAAGCCCAGCACTATCATGGGTAGGGACAGTATCTGTCCGCGGGTGACCCACCCAAACAAATCAAAGCTGATGTGGTTGTCTGGCTCGCGCACAAACTCGACGATGAACCGGAAGCATCCGTAACAAAAGAGAAACAGCCCACTGACTGCCATGCGCGGCCGCGGCTTGGCGGAGAACCAAAACAAAATAATAAAAAGCACCAGCCCTTCCAGCGCCGCCTGGTACAGTTGCGAGGGGTGGCGAGCCAGGCCCAGTGGGTCGCGCGGAAACACCATGGCCCAGGGTACATCGGTGGCACGTCCCCACAGCTCCTGGCCAATAAAATTGCCGAGCCGGCCAAAGCCCAGGCCCAGTGGCACTATGGGTGCAATAAAGTCAGTGATGGCAAAAAAGCTGCGATTAATGCGGCGGCCGTAGACCCACATCGCAACTAATACGCCCAACAATCCGCCGTGGAACGACATGCCGCCCTCCCAAATACGCAACAGCCAGGTGGGGTCTTCCAGAAAACGGTCAAAATTGTAAAACAGCACATAGCCAAAGCGACCGCCCAAAATCACCCCAAAGGCGCCGTACATGATCAAATCTTCCACCTGCGCGCGGGTCACCGGGCTGTCGGGTCGACGGGCTCGACGGCTCGCCAGCCAGCCTGCACACAGGAACGCGGCCAGGTACATCAGGCCATACCAGTGCACGCTGAGCGGCCCCAGGCTGTAACCGAAAAGCTCCACCGGGCCTACGGAAAAGGCCACGGGATCTAGTTCTGGGTATTTCATGAAGGGTCCATTTGGTTGTATCGCACGTGAGGCGGGCATTATGCTGCGTTAATCCCCGACCCGAAACCCCAACATCCCGAATTTGAGGCCAACTATGTGCCTGTTGTTTCTCGCCCACCGCATTCACCCGGAGTGGCCGCTAATCATCGCCGCCAATCGGGATGAGTGGCACGCGCGGGCTACCCGCGCCGCCGGCTTTTGGCCAGAGCGCCCCGATTGGCTGGGTGGTAAAGACTTAGAGGCGGGCGGCAGCTGGCTGCTGGCGAGCCGAGCGGGTCGGCTGGCGGCCCTCACCAACGTGCGCGCGCCCAATCAAGCCGCAGGCAAGCTGAGTCGCGGCCAACTAGTGACCTCGGCGATAGCCTCTGAGCTCACACCAGCCGCGTTTTGCGAGGGTTTGGATAACTGCGCCTACAGTGGTTTTAACCTCATCTGTGGCGCCTGGCGGGAGCGGCACTGGCAGCTCTGCTACGCCAGCAATCGCGGCGGTGCAGCGGTGCGGCTACTCAAGCCCGGCCTGTACGGGCTCAGCAATGCCGAATTGGACACACCCTGGCCCAAAGTCGCGAGCGGCAAAGCGGCGCTGGAAGCCCTGCTGACTGCACAGCCGACGGAGACAGCACTGCGCCGGGGACTATGGCAATTGCTGGCGGACCACCGGCAGGCCGCCCCTTGCCAACTGCCGGATACCGGCGTGGGCCAAGACTGGGAGGCTCTGTTGTCGAGCCGCTTTATCGTTTCTGCCCAATACGGAACGCGCGCCAGCACACTGCTATTGTGCGATGCGCACGGCCGGATACAGCTGTTCGAGCGCAGCTTTGACGCGGCCGGCAGGTGCGCACTTGAACAACATCACACTTTGATATTGCGCAACGCTAAAGCCTGAAAAATTCGGCGCGGGGCGTCTATACAGCTTTGTGGCGCGCCGGTATATTCGCCTGCGCTGCGCCAACCGGCAAGTTTGCGCGCGATCCCATCCGCCGTCCCGTCCGGAAGTGCCCATGACAAATCGCCGCCAATTTTTAGCCCTGTTAGGTCTTAGCTGTCTGCCCGCCAAGCTGATAGCGGCGCCTCACCCCTGGCCTGAACAACAAATCAAACTGCTCAACACGCACACGGGCGAGCGCTGTACGGCGACCTTTTTTGCCGACGGCCAGTGGCAGACCGAGGGTCTACAGGCGATCAACCGGCTGCTGCGCGATCACCGCGCCAATCAGGCCTGCGCCATGGACCCGGGCTTGATTGCTCTACTCGCGCGGGTACAGCAGCGGCTCAACCACCGAGGTGAAATTCACATTATCTCTGGCTATCGATCGCCTGCGACTAATGCAAAACTGCATGCCAGCGGCCATCGAGTAGCCCCCAACAGCCTGCACATGCAGGGCAAGGCCATCGATTTGCGCATCCCCGGCGTCCCACTGCGCAATCTGCAGCGCGCTGCTCTGCAGGAAAACAGTGGCGGCGTGGGGTTTTACGGAAGCGATAATTTTGTGCACCTGGACACCGGCAAGGTGCGCCACTGGGGCTGATACCGGCCGGCCCTACATTCAGACGTTGGGGCGGTAGAGCCGCTTGATACCCAGTGCCTGCAGGCGGTCGTTCAATGTGCTCTCAACGGCCTCCGCAGTGGTCAGCACCAGCACCTCGCTTAACAAAGTCTCGGCCTGCTCCTTGGAAATAGCGCGCAAAACCGATTTAACCTTAGGTAGGTTAGTGGCACTCATCGACAAGACATCGTAGCCCATGGCCATGAGCAACACCGCGGCACCGGGATCGCCGGCCATTTCGCCACAAATACTCACATCGACGCCCTCGGCGCGCGCGCCCGCCACTACGTCCATGAGCGCGCGCAGTACCGCCGGGTGCAAGCTCTGGTACAAATCCGCCACCCTGGCATTATTGCGGTCGACTGCCAGCAGATACTGGGTTAAGTCGTTGGAGCCCACTGATAAAAAATCGGCGCGCGCCGCGAACTCCCGGGCCTGATACACGGCGGCCGGCACCTCGACCATCACCCCCACCGGCGGATACACCACCCGGTGCCCCTCTTCCATGACTTCGTTGAAAGCCCGCAGGATGAGCGCATTGGCGGCCTCCAGCTCCAGGATATTGGTCACCATGGGTAGCATGATCCGCAGGTTGTCAAAGCTCTCGCTGGCTTTCAACATGGCGCGCACTTGCACCAAAAAGATTTCCGGGTGATCCAGCGTTACCCGCAGGCCCCGCCAGCCCAAAAACGGGTTGGCCTCTTCGATGGGGAAGTAGGGCAAGGCTTTGTCGCCGCCCACATCCAGCGTGCGCATGGTCACCGGCCGAGGCGCAAAGGCCGCCAACTGTTCACGGTAAATCTTGGTTTGCTCTTCTTCGCCGGGAAAGCGATCGCGCAACAGGAAGGGCACTTCGGTGCGATACAGGCCCACGCCTTCGGCACCTCGGTCCAGCGAGCGCATCACATCGGCCATTAGCCCAGTGTTGACCCACAGCCGCAACCGGTGGCCATCGGTGGTTTCGCAGGGCTTATCCTTCAGGGTTTCCAGATCTTTCTGGAGCGCTTGCTCCTCTTTGAAAATGGCCTTGTATTGCGCCTTGAGCGGCTTGGAGGGATCGGCAAATACAATGCCGTTGTAGCCATCCACAATTAATTTGCGCTGGTCGAGCTTGGTGTAGGGCAGGTCGATGGCGCCCATCACTGTGGGAATATCCATGGCGCGCGCCAAAATAGCCACGTGGGAGTTGCGCGAGCCCTCCACCGACACCAGGCCCGCCAGCTTGTCGGCCGGCACCTCGCCCAGCATGGAAGCCGTCAGCTCTTCGCCCACCAGAATCGTGTTGTTGGGGTAGACGCGGCACATCTGCGCCGATTCCTGTAAATAACTGAGCACCCGTCGGCCCAAATCGCGCACATCCGCCGCTCTATCGCGCAGGTAGGCGTCGTTCATGGAGGAAAAATTGCGCTCGTGTTCGAGGATCACCTCGGCCCAAGCGTAGGGTGCACACACCCCTTGGTTGATGCGTTCGATTACTTCACCGCCCAGCGAAGCGTCGTCCAACATGGCCAGATAGGCGTCGAACAGCGCTTGCTCCTCGCGCGATAAGCGGCTGCGCAATTCGTCGCCCATGCGCCGGATGTCGTCGCGCACAGCCCCCAGGCAGCGGTAGAAAAACGCGGTTTCCTCCTCGATGTCGGACACCACCTGATAGGGCACCGAATTGAGGTCGGCCGGTGGCGAAATCACCACCGCCTCGCCAATGGCGACGCCGGCGCAGCCCGAGGTTCCAATAAATTTGGCCTCGCCTTTGCCCTGCGCCACCGCCACCACCACGCCCGTGGCCTCGGCGTGCGCAATGACCCCCGCCAATTGCGCCGACAGCGTCACTAAAAACGCTTCGTCGCCCTCGTCAAAGCGGCGGCGCTCCACCTGCTGGACCACCAGCACGCCGAGGACTTCGCGGTGGTGAATAATGGGCACACCCAGAAAGGAGCTAAAGCGCTCCTCGCCGGTTTCGGGAAAATATTGGTAGCTCGGGTGAGTTTCGGCGTGCTCGAGATTGAGCGGTTCCTCGCGGCTGACCACGCGGCCCACTAAGCCCTCTTCCACCCTTAGGCTCACCTTGCCCACGGCGCCCGGGTGCAAACCGTCGGTTGCCATCAGCACATACTGGCCCTGGCCATTGCGCAGGTAAACCGAGCACACCTGGGTAACCATGGCCGCTTTAATGCGCGCCACGATGATGTTGAGCGCAGACTGCAGATCGCGAGCGGCGTTGACTTCCTGCACGATATTGCGCAGCGAATTGAGCATGCTCGCGGCCAAAGTTTACGCTCCTATGTGTTCAGCTTCTGGGTGCTGAGGTTAGTTTGGGCTGGCGGTGTGGCAAGTGGCGGCTGATGCTCGCGCTGCAAACGGCACATCAAAGGCGCCAACTCGCGCAATGCCTTGCGGTAGACATCGCGCTTAAACGACACCACTTTTCCCAGAGGATACCAATAGTTCACCCAGCGCCAGTGATCAAATTCGTCTTTCTTTTGAGTGTGCAAATCAATCTTGGACTCGTCCGCCAACAAACGCAGCAGATACCAGCGTTGTTTCTGACCAATACACAGAGGTGTAGAGCCGCGCCGCAGCAATTTTTTAGGCAACAAATAGCGCAGCCAACCGCGCGTGCTGCCCACAATCTCTACATCGTCGGGCGCCAAGCCCACTTCTTCGTACAGCTCGCGGTAGAGTGCCTGTTCCGCCGATTCATTGGGGTTGATACCCCCCTGGGGGAACTGCCAGGCATCTTGGCCGCCTATGCGGCGCGCCCACAATACCTGCCCGTGATCATTCGCTACGATGATACCCACGTTGGGTCTAAAACCATCATTGTCTATCACGGTGTAATCCTTTTAATCATTCTGTTGGCTATTGTTCCATAAGTCCTGTGTATTCAGCAATTTAACGGCACGAGCGGTCTATCCGTTGTATGCCCGCAGCCAAGCCGCTATCCTTGCCACCCCGCAGCCGCTCAACCTGGAAAGCTACCGTGACCGTCGCCATTTTCGACTTGGACAACACCCTGATTGCCGGCGATTCCGACCACAGCTGGGGCGAATTCCTGGTGCAGGAAGGCCTGGTGGACACCGCCGCCTACCGCCGCGCCAACGACCAGTTCTATGAAGACTACAAGCGCGGCGCCCTGGATATTCACGCCTACCAGCGCTTTGTGCTCACCCAGGTGGCCCAGTTCGACCGCCAGCAACAAAGCGCGCTGCTCGAACAATTCATGGCCAGCATGATCGCGCCACTAAAGCTACCCAAGGCGCGGGCACTGCTGGATCAGCACCGCGCGCAGGGCCACTACCTGCTGATTATCACCGCCACCAACCGCTTTATCACGGCACCCATTGCCGAAAGTCTCGGTGTGGATGAGTTGATCGCCACGGAGCCGGAAGTCCGGAACGGCCAATACACTGGCGAAATTATCGATCCACCCTGCTACCAGGCAGGCAAAGTGGCGCGCTGGCGAGAATTTCTAACCCGCACAAATCGCACAAGTGAGACCTGCTACTTTTACAGCGACTCGATAAATGACCTACCCTTGATGTCTGAGGTGGACCATCCCGTCGCCGTAGACCCCTGCCCAGCCCTGGCAGATGCCGCCCAGGCCCGTGGCTGGCCCGTTATCAGCCTGCGATAACCGTTCAGGAACGAACCATGCGCACCCGTTTTATTGCCCTTACCTGTACTTGCCTGTGCCTGTTGGCCTGCCAAGACAAGGCGCCGCCCGCGCCGACACCCGCCGCCACCCCGCAGGCCAAGGTCGACACGCTGCCGCAATTGGACGAGGCCACCCGCCAGCTCTGGCTAACCGGCGAACCGCTGCTAGATCAAACCTACGAACAACTGCTAGCCCTGCGCGTGCGAGTGCAGGCGCTGCTAAAAGACCCCACAGACGCCACTTTGGCCAGCGCGCGCGATCAATGGCATCACGCCCACGACACCTTGCAGGCCTTTAGCCTGTTCTTCGCTATGGCCGACGCGCATCCGGGGTTGCTGGTGCCCCTCGACAGCCTGCACGACCAGCTCGACGGCTGGCCCATACAACCCGGATTTCTCGATTATTTTGATGTGTACAGCCACTCGGGCCTGGTAAACGACATCGCCATACCGGTAACCGCCAAAGCGCTGCGCGAGGCGCATCAACAATTTGACCCTCAGGACCGAGCACTCGGTTTGCACCCGATTGCCTATTTACTCTGGGGCGACTCGGGCAACCGACCCGCAACCGATTACCAACCGCAAAAACCCCAAAGCAAGGGCGAAGATGCGCCCAAAACCGCCGACCTGCCCAACAACCGGCGGCGCGCGCTGTTAAAACTGATGGTAGAGCTGGCCATCGATGACGTGGACAAGCTGCGCGGCCAGTGGCGCAGCAGCGGCGCCCTGAATCAAACCTTTATGCAGCTGAACCCACAGCAGCGCTCAGAGATACTACGAATCTCCAGTATTTATTTGATTGAACAACTGTTAATAAAAAAACAATTGCAGAATCAATTAGACGCCTTAAACGACCCTGAGTTAGAGGTAGGCCGCCACAATTCATACAGTGGCCGCGATCGCAATCCACTTAGCGCGCAATTGGGAAGCCTGCGGTTGTTGACCAGCGACACCCAGGCGGCCCAGCAGTTGCTCAATCACTGGGTGCGCAGCGCCAAACACAGCTGGCGCGATCAACTCACCGCCACCGAGCGCCTGCTGGCCAAATTGCCCGAGGAAGGCGACGTGACCGAAACCCAGTGGGTGGCCGCCATCGCTGCGCTGCACCAATTAGCCCTGCCACTAAAACCGGTGCAGGAGGCGCCCTGAATCAGGGCTAATCAATGGCCAGAGGAAAACCGACGCTGACAGTCAGCGCCCGCACATCGTCGCCCAGCACCGCCGATAACCCCAGCCGCTGCAGGCTAAACCCCAGGTAGCTGCGCGGGCGCTGCCAGCCGAGCGTAACACCCAAGTTGTACAGGGTTTGCGCACCCAAGCGCTCGCCGCTGGCCCCTTTTAAACCAGTATTCTGAATAAAATACTGACCGTAAAAAAAGACGCTCGCCTCCAGCGGCTCTCCCGCTAGCGTCCAGTTCACCGGCCGCCGCCAATCCAACCCAGATTCGATCAGTGCAAAGCCCTGCTTGTGGTGTTGCGCCAGCGCGTGTTGGCCCGCCAACCGCACGCGATTACCAAAGGTCAGGGTATCGCGCCCCACCGACCACCACTGAGTGCTGCGCACGGCGGCGGTGTACAGAAGCGTATTGGTATGCAGGGTAAAGTCGTGTGCGGCGCCCAATTGCAAGGAGGGCGCAACAACCCAATCCCGGCCCGGCGTGAGGCGCCGCGCAACGCCGGGCAATACCGACAGATTCAACAGCGAGCCGGACAACACCTCGTCAACCACATCGCCCAGCTCGGTGTAGCGCACGCCGGCGGTGACCGGCAGTAGCCAATACCAGCGCGCATCGTCGGCCTGGTCCAACAGCCAATCGTTGGTGTCGACTTTTAGAATGGCCGCTTGCTCCACGCCGGCCCGGTAGTAGCCAGTGCCAAAAATCGGCGCGTAAACATAGGATAAATCCAGCGCCTCGATCGATCGGGGCACCGGCTGTGCGAGGGCACTCGCCGCGCACAACAGGGCCAAGACCATCAGTGCTTTGTACATAGGCTCCAACGCCTCCCGACCGTCCTTAGGCCTGATAGATTCGGTAGAACAGCGCCTTCAGGTATTCGGTTTCTGGAATCGCGCTATGCACCGGGTGATCCGGGCCCTGGCTACCGCGCGCAAGTAGCTGCGCATGCCGGTCCAGGTGGCGCGCCGCTCCCTGAATACAGGCCTCCAGCTCGTCGGTGGCCAGGTGCATTGAGCAAGAACCCGACACCAGTAGGCCATCGCGCGCCAACAACCGCATACCCAGTTCATTGATATGGCGGTACGCGGCCAGACCCGCCTTGTGGTCCTTGCGCTTTTTAATAAAAGCGGGCGGATCTAGGACGACGATATCAAAGCTTTCACCCTCGGCGATCATAGCTTTCATTACCGCAATGGCTTTGCCGTGGGCCACCGAGACACGCGTCTCGAAGTCGTTCAGGCGCGCATTGGCCAGGACGCCCTCGAGGGCCACTTCGGAGGCATCCACACACACCACGGCGGCGGCGCCGGCCTGAGCGGCCGCCAAGCCCCAGCCGCCAATATAGGAGAAGACATCCAGGACCCGCTTACCGGCGGCAAACTGCTGCAGGCGCGCACGGTTTAAGCGGTGGTCGTAAAACCAGCCCGTCTTCTGGCCAGTGCGCACGGGCGCCAAAAATCGCGTGTCGTTTTCCACCAGCGCCACTTGATCGGGCACAGTGCCATAGGCCACCTCGGTGTACAGTGGCAATTGCTCCAGCTCGCGCGCTGAATGTTCGTTGGCCAGCAACACACCCTCAGGCTTCAACACCTGTACCAGCGCTGCCACTATGTCGTCGCGCACCGCCTCCATACCAGCACTGGCAATCTGCACCACCAACACCTCGCCAAAGCGATCGACCACCAAACCCGGCAGCAAATCGCTGTCGCCGTAGATCAGGCGATAGTAGGGCGCCTTAAAAAAGCCCTCGCGCAAGCTCAGCGCCTGCTTGATGCGGTGTACCAACAGCGATTTATCCAGGGGATAGCGGACATCCCGGCTGACCAGACGCGCGCAGATGAGGTTGTTGGGATTGAGCGTGGCAACGCCAATGGGCTTACCGCTGGCCGATTGCACCGCCACCTGCTGACCCGCCGGCAAACCTTTAAGCGGCGTCGCGGCCACATCCACTTCGTTGCTGTAAATCCACAGGTGGCCTTTGCGCAGGCGCCGATCGGCCTGTGATTTTAATTGCAGTGGGGGCAAGGACATGGGCAACCTCTTGGCGGAAAAGCGCGCAGTATAGCCCCTAGGGCCGCCCCCATGGGAGGCGGATTAACGACGCTCGGCCAGGTAGGCATCCAAACCGCGCTTGGAGGCCGCCACCGCCTGCAATGGCGTCATACCCGCGGGATAGTCCTCCTGCTCCACCACCAGCCAGCGCGTACCGCCCTGGGTTTCGTTGGCGTGGATCAGCGCGCGCCAGTTAAGCGGCGCAACCCCAATGATTGGCGATAGCTCGCTGCCCTCGGGCGGAATCACCTTGTAGTGGGTCGTGAACGTGCGCCCTGGGTAGCGCGCCACATAGGTCACCGGATCTTTACCCGCGAAGCGGGTCCAGCCAACATCCTGCTGCAAAATCACCGATGGGTCTGTGTGTTGGGCCAGGTAATCCCAAAACGTGGCTGCCCCAAAGGCATTAAATTCGCCGTCGTGATTGTGGTAACCCACCTGCATGCCCTCTGGCGCCAGACGCGCCGCCGCTGCATTTAAGTCGGCCGCCAGCGACGCCACGCCGTCTGGCCGCCAGGCTCGCTCGTCCATACCCACAATCAGCGAGGTCACGCCCAGGGCCCGGTAAAAGGCCACGGTGGATTGATACGTTTGCGCGCCTAGCGCGGCAATACTGACGTGCGCGCCGCTGGCCTTCAAACCCAGGGTCTGCAGCCGCGCGCGCAATTCGGCGGGCCGGTTGTGATAGGGGCCAAACTCACCGGCGAATTCCACCCCGTCAAAGTTCATGGCCGCCAACTGAGCCAGAGTGTCGTCAATATCGGCCTTTACCGCCTCGCGCACCGACCACAGTTGCACACTCACACCCATCTCTTGGGCGCCGGCAAACCCTGGTAGCAGACACCACAACACCAGGTGCATCCAACGGAATTTTTTTAGCGTGTTCATGGGCCTTCCTACAGTCGCTTGTCAGAAAATTCGCGCGCGGCATAGTCCACCGCGCGCACGGTCATGGCCATAAATGTCAGCGACGGGTTTTGCACAGCACTCGAGCAAAATGCGCTGCCGTCGGTAACAAAGAGGTTGGGGACGTCGTGGCACTGATTGAAGCCATTTAGTACCGACGAGCTCGGATCGCGTCCCATGCGCGCAGTGCCCACTTCATGAATGGCCACGCCCGGCGGTCGCTCGTGCACCGAGCAGCGGCTTTGCACATCTTTTAAACCTAATTTTTCCAGTAGCCTGTGAGCCGTCTCGCGCGCGTCTTCCATCATGGCAATCTCGTTGTCGGACCAGCGGCAGTCGATGTGTAATTGCGGAATACCCCACTTATCTTTGCGCGTGGGGTGCAGGCTCACTTGATTGTCAAAGCGCGGCAGCATTTCGCCTTGAGCGCTGAGCGAAAACATCCAGGGTCCGGGTTTGGTCAGTTGAGATTTAAAGTCTGCGCCGAAGCCGGGCATCTGCGCTTGGGTGCGCCAATCGTGTCGCCAGGCGCCACCGGCAAGCGCGTAGCCGCGCTTATAGTGTTTGCGATAGCGCGCGGGTTCGAACTGGAAGTTCGGAATGTAAATTCCCGTGGGTCGGCGGCCAGAGTAGTACTCGTCTTCAAAGCCCTCGATGCGACCACTAGCCGAGGCATTGTAATTATGGTCCATCAAGTAGTGGCCCAATACACCGGACCGATTGCCCAGCCCGTTCGGAAAACTTTTTGAAACAGAGTTCAAAAGAATTTGTGTTGTCCCCAAGGTGGATGCACATAAAAATACGATTTTTCCGCGGTACTCGCGCTCGCTGAGATCCTCGTTGTCGATAACTCGCACGCCGCGCGCGCGTTCGCGCTGCGCATCGTAAATCACACTGTGCACGACACTGTTGGGCGCAATCGACAGATTGCCGGTTTTGGCAGCCGCCGGTAGCGTCGAACTTTGCGTGGAAAAATAGGCGCCAAATGAACAACCGCGCTGGCACTCGTCGCGCGCCTGACACTGCACCCGACCCTGGGCCAAATGCAACGGCGTTGGCTGCGTCAAGTGCGCACAGCGACCCATAATCATCGGCCGATCGGGAAACAGCTTTTTCATGGTCGCTTGAATGGCGCGCTCGGGCGAGGTCATGGCAAAGGGCGGTAAAAATTCGCTGTCGGGTAATTGCGGCAAGCCCGCCGGCGCGCCGCTGATTCCCGCGTGGCGCTCAACGTGGCTATACCAGGGCGCCAAATCTGCATAGCGAATGGGCCAATCGTTGCCAAAACCGTCTTTACTATTGGCTTCAAAATCATAATCGCTCAAACGATAACTTTGCCGATGCCACAGCAGTGACTTACCACCCAGTTGATTGGCCCTAATCCAGGTAAAATCGGTATTGTCGGCTGTACTGTAGGGCAGGTCGCGGTCGTTGCCAAAGAAATGTTTGGTGGCATCGCTAAAGGCGTAACACTGTTGTTGGCGATAATATTGTGCCTGCATCAGCAGATTGTCGACTTTGGTGCGATTGTCAAACTGCCACACCGGCTTGCCTTCGGTAATATAATCTTTGCGGTGCTCCACCAACCGGCCCCGCTCGATCATCAAAGTTTTAAAGCCCCGCTCGCAGAATTCTTTGGCGGCCCAACCGCCGGTCATGCCGGAGCCCACCACAATTACATCAAATTCCTGATTCGCTTCACGCACTATGTCGGCTTGTGTCATCACTGATTACTCACGGTTAATCGCGCGCTGCGCATGCACGCAACAGGCATTCTATGAACAACTGTTGTTGGTTGACGGCGTCGGGCCAGATGCCACAAATAGTGGTTAATAGCGCGCATGGGAACCCCAGGCGCGGTCGCCGTCGCGGTAGGGGATAACGCTAAAGCCGCCCGGAATCGGCTGGTATTTCAATACTACCGAGGCGCCCGTTTTTGACGTAAAAAAGCTGAACACGATCAGCGACTTTAACAGGGAAAAATCTACCGATGAAAACGGCGCAAGGCGCGCATCCAACAAAGTCAGTAGCGCGCGCTGCTGATCTGCGGTGGCGCTGCCAAAAAACACCTGGTAGCGCGCTTGCGCCACCGAATCTAAAAGCTTCAACAGGGTCAATACCTGTTGCTGGTTCGTCTCGTCATAGCACTGGTGCAAAAGTTGGTCGATGACACCGTGACAATTTTCTTCCGCCGCACCGGGCGTCTCGGTCGCGGGAATGACCTGCGCACATAGTGCGTGCAGGCAATGCATTTGGGTGCCATTGAGCAGCGCGGGCGCCCGTGCCGCCCGCGCGCGCCTTGGGTAGCTCAAGGCCACTCCCAGACTCGCAGTGGACAACACCTGGGCCGCCCCAAATGCACCTAAAGTACCGCCTAAGCTCGCCAAAAAATGCCGCCGATTGAGAGCAGTTGATTCAGAGTTTTTCACAGGCCCACCTCCGCCGTATTCGCTAAACGCTGACGCGCTACCTTGTGGCGCGTGGTAAAAAACAACACGCCAAAGGCAATCACCAACGCCAGTGGAAACAGCGCTAAATTTTCCAGCGTCGCCTGGCCGGCCGCCAGCTCAGCGGCCGAACCCTGCAGGGCCTGCGCCTGTGCCTGGTCCCGCGCCTGGTCAATCCAATGGCCAATGACAGGGTTCCAGAGACTCACGGCAAACATGCCTGCGCCGCCCAGCAGCGACATACCCAAGGCACCCGTTTGGGGCGAGTAGTCCGCCACCAAGCTAATCATGGTGGGCCAAAAATAGGTAACGCCCAGGGCAAAGATTGCCGCGGCAATGTACACCTGCGCACCTGTGGCGCTACTCAAGGCCAGCAGGCCGCTCGCGGAAACCAATGCCGAGCCGAACATAACGCCAATGGGGTTAAAACGGTGAACCAAGGGCCCGGCAAAATAGCGCCCCACAGCCATTAGGCCGGTCATCAGCGCCATAATGAACATGGGCGACGCGCCCGACGCGCCCAGAATGCGTTCGATCCACTGCTGCGTACCCAGCTCCGTGGTGGCGGTCAGGGTCATGCACAACACTAAAAATAAATAGAGTGGCGAAAATAGACCGCGCACATTAGTGGCGGTATTGGTTTCTATGTGATTTGACTCTGGCAGCGACTGGCGCAGTAAAATAACGCCGTAGGCCAGGGTGGGCACCAGCATCACGGCAATTTGCGCCTGCCAGTTAAAGCCGGCGTCAGTCATGAATTTCGATACCAGCGCACCCACTAAAATACCGCCCGGGAACCACACGTGAAAGCGATTAAGCATGGTGGCTTTGTTATCGTGATACATGTCGGCAATTAATGGGTTGCAGGCCGCCTCCACTGAGCCATTGGCAAAACCGATCAAAAAGCTCGATAGAATCAGCAGCCAAAAACCGTCCGCACTCAGTGTCAGTAGAAGACCCAACAGGTGGCCAACAAAAGCCATCGCCATTAAGCGCTTGGCCCCCAGGAAGTTGTACAGCAAGCCACCGAGCATTGTGGCGACCGGAAAGCCCAAAAATGCCATGCCATTAATCCAGCCCAATTCGGTGTCTGTAAGGCCCAGCGATTGATTTAGTTGCCCCAGAATGCCCGCCCGAATGGCCAGCGTCATGGCGGTTACCACCAACGCCAGGCTGCAGCCCACAAAGATTGTCGATCGAAGAATTGTCTGTGACACAGGCGTCTCCTTGTCATTTATTGTTATAGTTTTGCGGCGCGTGGTTAGCGCAGGCCCAAAATTTTTCGATTGTGGTCCGGGTCCTGTACGCCGGCGGCAAAATCGTCAAAGGCGCGCTCTGCTTTTCTAATCAAATGGTTGGCAATAAACGGCGCCCCTTCGCGCGCGCCTTGCTCCGGGTGTTTTAAACAACACTCCCACTCGAGTACCGCCCAGCCGCTATAGTTGTACTGCGTTAACTTGCTGAAAATTTGTTTGAAATCAATCTCACCGTCACCCAGCGATCGAAAGCGCCCCGGTCGCGACTGCCAGTCCTGGTAACCGCCATATACACCGGCGCGACCATTGGGACGAAACTCCGCATCTTTCACATGAAACGCTTTGATGCGCGTGTGATAGTGATCAATAAATGCCAGGTAATCCAGCTGCTGAAGTACAAAGTGGCTCGGGTCGTACAAAATATTCGCGCGCGGATGATCGCCAGTGGCCGCTAGAAAACGCTCGAAGGTCACGCCGTCGTGCAGGTCTTCGCCCGGATGTAATTCGAAACACACGTCCACACCCGCAGTATCAAAGGCATTTAAAATCGGCAGCCAGCGACGCCCCAACTCTTCAAAACCGGCGTCCACCAAACCAGTTGGGCGCTGCGGCCAGGGGTAGACTGTGTGCCACAGAAGCGCACCGGAAAAGCTTGCATGCGTGTTGAGACCCAAACGTTGACTTGCCGCAGCGGCAAAGTGCAGCTGCCGCGTGGCCCACTCGGTGCGCGCCGCGGGGTTATTGCGCAGGTGCGCGGGCGCGAAGCCGTCGAACAGACTGTCGTAGGCCGGATGCACCGCCACCAACTGCCCCTGCAAATGCGTGGACAGCTCTGTGATGACGAGGCCGGCAGCGGCCACCGTAGCCAGAATTTCCTGGCAATAAGCGTCACTGTGGGCGGCTCGCTCTAGATCAATCAAACGGCTATCCCAGCTGGGAATCTGCACACCCAGATAGCCGAGTTCGGCGGCCCATTGGCAGATGGCCGCCAAGCTATTAAACGGTGCTTGGTCGCTGCAAAATTGCGCCAGAAAAATACCCGGCCCCCGAATTCCAGTCATAGCGAGGTCTCCGGCATCTGCGGTATTAGCTGCCACTTGGCGCCCGATTGGTGGGCCTGCACCACGCCCTCGATAAAAGCCATTCCGCGCAGTGCATCGGCAATTCCACTTAGCATTGGCGGCGTATCGCCCTGGCCGACGCGCCTGGCTCGCACCGCGCTGGCAAAATTGCGGTAAATGTTGGCAAAAGCCTCCAGATAACCTTCTGGATGGCCGGCCGGCAGTCGCGAATGGGCGCGCGTAGCCGCGCTGAGGCTGCCGACGCCGACGCGCAGACAGTGCGCGTGGTCGTCGTGGGGTCGCAGCCACAAACTATTGGGCTCTTGCTGTTGCCAATCCAGACTGGCGCGTTCGCCGTAAACGCGCAGCCGTAAATTATTTTCTTCACCTACGCTAATTTGGCTCGCTAACAGCACGCCGTGGGCGCCACCGTCCATGCGAAACAGCACGGTGCCGTCGTCGTCCAATAGCCGCCCAGGCACCACCGAGTGCAGCTCTGCACACACGGCACTCACCGTTTGACCCGTGACAAATTCCACCAGACTGGCCGCGTGAACACCGATATCGCCCATGCAGCAACTGGCACCGGCCCGCATTGGGTCCAATCGCCAGGCCGCCTGTTTTTGGCTCGACTCCTGGGCTTGGGCCAGCCACCCCTGTGAATATTCAGCGACCACTTTGCGCACCCGCCCCAAGCGACCCTGCGCCACCAGCGCCCGAGCCTCCTGCACCATGGGATAGCCCAGATAAGTGTGGGTCAAGGCGTACAGACACGGGCTGTCCTGCAGCTGTAATGCCAGCGCCTGGCACTCGGCCAATGAGTGGGTGGCGGGTTTGTCGCACAGTACGTGAAAGCCGTGTGCGAGGGCCATCCGGGCCACCGGATAATGCAAATCATTGGGCGTCACTATGACCACAAACTCCATGCGCTGAGGCGCCGGCAAGGCACTTTCGGCGGTAAACATAGCCTCGAAACTGCCGTAACAACGCTCGGCCGCCAACCCCAACTGCCGACCAAAGGCCTGCGCGCGTTCGGGTTGACTGCTAAATGCCCCGCACACCAGATCGATTTCTCCGTCTAAAGCTGCGGCCATACGGTGCACCGCACCGATGAAGGCCCCTTCGCCGCCACCTACCATGCCCATTCGCACCCGTTGCTGCCGCTGTTGCACCCAGTTAGCCCCGCCTGTGTTATCGAGTCCTCATACTAGGGCAGCACGCGCACCCTCCGTTAGGAGGATTTCGGATACTTATGCAATAAAATCGGCGTATACTGGTTTTCGTTACCGCCCATGGCCCCGTAAAAACACATGCACCAAGAGCCTAAAAATAGCCAGACAGATGCCGCCAGTACCGAATTGCTAGCACAGGTGGGCGCACAGCAGCTGATGGACATGTTTAGCCTGCTGACCGATTTGTTGTTCTGGGTAAAAACGCGCTCGGGTCGCATCGCCTATGCCAACCGCGCATTTTTAGCGCATTTTGGCTTGAACTCCCTCGCCGAGGCCCAGCGCAGCACCGACTATGACTTTGCTCCGCGCCATCTGGCGCGCCAGTATCTGGCCGACGATGCGCGCGTGATGCAGGGTCAGGACGTGACCGAGCGGCTAGAACTCAACCAGTCGGCAACCGGGCAGTTGGGCTGGTTCTCCACCACCAAGCGCTGCCTGCGCAACGGCCAGGGCGAGGTACTGGGCAGTTACGGCGTGGCCCGCCACCTGGATAAAACTGCGCTGGCATTGGACGCACTACAGGCTCTGAAAACGCCGGTGGACTATATCCGGCAGCACTTTCGCGAAGACATCTGTCTGAGCGAGCTCGCCGGCCGCAGCCACCTGTCCCTCAGCGCCCTGGAGCGGCGCTTTAAGAAGTATCTGCGCCAGACGCCCAAACAATTTATTCACCAGATTCGACTGGAACACGCGCGCCGGCTACTGGAGCATACCCAGCTGCCCATAGCCACTGTGGCCGCCGAGGTGGGCTTTCACGACCACAGCTATTTCAGCCGCCTGTTTAAGCGCCACTTTGACGCCCTGCCCTCTGAATTCCGCCAGCCCCGGCCGTCCAGCCCCGGCGACGGTTAGCGGAACAGTGCAAGTAGCCCGCCGGCGCGGGATATTTTTTCAAGACAAAGAAATGCCTAGCACTTGGCCTGCTAGACTTGGTTAGCACTTTTGGTGGACGACAAAACAGGCTGCATCCATGGATACCCCCGCCCCCCCAGAACTGACCGAAACGCAGTTGGCCGAACTGCTGAAGGGCATTAGTATCCCGCCGCAGCCGCAGGTCTTGGTGGATTTGCAATTGGAGCAACTCGACCCCCATTGCTCCATTGCCCGACTGGCGCAGATCATCAGCCAGGATGTGGGCCTGGCCGGCGCCGTACTGAAAACCGTTAACTCGCCATTTTTTGGTTTGACCAATAAAATTTCTTCCGTGCAACAGGCGGTCAATTTACTGGGCGTGAGCAGCGTGATCAGCCTAGTAAACGCCCACTCCATTCGCGGCGCCCTGTCCGACGAACAAATTGTGGCGCTAGGAAAATTCTGGGACACCGCCATCGACGTCGCGCAGGTGGCCACCCATGTGGCCAAGCAAATTGGCATTGACTCGCCCGAGGAGGCCTATACGCTGGGCTTGTTTCACAATTGCGGCATTCCACTGCTCATGATGCGCCACGCAAACTACCAAGCGGTAATGGAGCAGGCCTACAGTGACGCAAACACACTTATTAACGATACCGAAAACGCGCTGCTGCAAACCAATCACTGTGTGGTGGGTTACTATGTGGCTAAATCCTGGAAATTACCGCTGCATATCTGCCTGGCTATTCACCACCACCATCAGGCCGATGTTCAACTTGCCAATCCCGCCGCGGACAACCGCGAAAAAAATCTATTGGCGGTGCTAAAAATTGCCGAGCATCTGTGCGGCAATCATAAAATTTTTGGCAATCAATCGGAGGATTACGAATGGCAGCGCCTGCAAGAACAGATTTTAATTTACGTGGGCCTAAGCCAATACGACTTTGAGGGCATGCAACAAAATCTTACGGACCAGGGCCTACTGTAATGCGCACTCGCGCAAAAACGCCCCGAAAGTGCTTTACCCTATGCCGGCCCTTTGCGCTCCAACGCCGTTACACCACTCAACAACGCAACACTTTCCAGTGCTTGCTCGGCCAGCGCTCGGCCATCTAGATCCTCTACCACGGTTACTGCTTTGCCATTTTTCAGATGTGCCTGCACCACAAAGTGTTCGGTGTGCTTGTTGCCAACGGTGGAGCTGCCCGTGGATTTAATGGCCAGGCCTGCAATGTCTGCGCGCGCTACAAATCGCTTGTGCACTAACACCCCCAACAGCCGGCGCTCGCTGTATAAACCCCGATCACCCAACTTCACCTTGTAGCTGTTTAGCAATCCAAAGGCGCAAAAGGTTGCCACCAGAGCGCCGATAACGAGTAGCGCCAGCGCAATCAGCACCGGAGCATCCGAGGACCAAAGCAGGGCACCACCAAAGGTCATAGCGACACCTACCAGCAAGCCCACACTGCGCCCCACCCAGCGCCGGAATTGGCCGTAATACAACTCAATGCCGTTGGGAATTTGCTTGGCATTGAGCAGCTTTTCCAGTGTGTGTTCACGCCTTGCCTGCATCAGCGGGTGCTGGCTGGCGCACTGGCGGGCGGCACCCGAGGGCACCGCCGTCGCAAATACCGGCAGCTCGTATTGCTGCGAAAAATCTGCACCCGGCAATTGTGCCGCCATGGCTAGGCGCCATAGATGATAGCGATTATCGGGCAGTTCTGAAGCCGGTAAATCCGCCGGCACATCAAAGCAGAAAGCGATTTTACTGCCCTCTGGTGCCGGCGCTAAGTCGGCCAGGCCGTCGGCCTGCCACAGCACTTTTTCTTTGCGCTGACGATTTTTACCGCTGCCGGTGTAGTAGCTTTTTATACAGGACAGCGTGAGCTGTACCTGCTGTTTAGGATCGTAGGGCAAGCGCAGTGCCACAGTACCACCCACCTGACCACCAATACTGCCAGGCCAGGGGTCCAGCCACAGGGGCGCGGCGCCAAAACGCCGCCACTGGCGCCATTTAACCCAGGTATGCACGAGTAGCCCGACACCGATTATCGGGAACAACAATGCGAATAAAATCGCGTGATTCCCCTGGCGCCACTCCTCTGGCACGGCAAATACCACCGGCGCCGACAACGCATTCCAAAACAGCGCAAAACAGGCCAGCACCACAACCAGGGTCTTGGTGTTAGAGCGTACCGGATTGGCCCAATCCTTATGGGCGAGCCAGGGCTCATCCGTGGCCAGTTTATCCGGTTGGGTTTTGCGATCCGCGCGCCACACAAACCAAATTAGACCCAGACCTACGCCGCCAAACACAATGACAAAAATACCCTTGAAGGCCAGCATGCCCCAGCGCAAGTCGCGGTAGATTACCGCCGATTCCGGTTGTGCGGGATCGACATAGACGGTCAGCGGCCGACCACTACTTAGCGTGCGCTTTAATGCAGCGCCACGCTCTTCCTGCCAGCTACCGACGTTATCGGCACCCGACATTATCCCCACCCGGTGGGCGTCGTAGTCAACGCCATTAACGGTGTAGCGGTAGCGGGCCGTCGCCTCATAGGTCGTGCTGTCGTCGCCGTGGTGCATGCGCGTTTTGGCACTCACCAGTTGCGCCTGTACCGGCTGCCAACTTTGCATAGCTACCCAGTCGTAGAGCGAGGGCAAAATGCTGAAAAACAAAAAGCCCAGCCCCACACCTGCAAAGGGCAGGGCAAAGAGTGTTAACAGCCAAGGGCTCGCCTGTGCTTTTTTCTTAGGGGCCACGCACCCTCCTTCTCGATGAGCGATCGCCAGCGCCAAGCGGCTGACTTCCTAAACATAGCGGTTTAACCGGCCAGTGCCACCGGCCGAATCCCTTTAAGCTGGGCAAAACAATGGGCCCGCGCCATGCGCACAAAATCCCGCGCGTAGGCCGATTGGTGGGTATCTGTGCGCATAGCCAGCTGAACGCGACTCCACAGGCCATCGCCCAAGGCCAAGCTGGTCAGCTGCCCCTGGGCGGCATATTCGTCCAGTACCCAGTTGGGCAGGCAGCACACACCGCGTCCGGACGCCACCATTTGCACCATCATTAGCGTTAACTCGGTGGTGCGAATGGCGGGCTGCACCGCCGCTGGCTGTAAAAATCGGTGCATGATATCCAGCCGCTCCGGCGCCACCGGGTAGGTGATCAACGTTTCCTGGCGCAGGTCTTCCGGCATCACCCGGCCAGCTTGAGCCAAGGGGTGGCGCGGCGAAACCGCCAGGCGCATTTCGCAGTCAAACAGGCTTTCGTACACCAATCCCTTGAGCGGCTGTGGGTCGGTGGTAATCACCATATCCACCTCGCCGCGCGCCAGTGCCGGCAACGGTTCAAAGGTAAAGCCCCCTGAAAAGTCCAATTCTACCTGGGGCCAGTGGGGCCGGTATTGGTCGATGACCGGCATTAACCAGTTAAAACAACTGTGGCACTCGATGGCCATAAACAGCCGACCGGCATCGCCGTGCAGCAATTTCTGAATATCCCGCTCGGCGTCGTCCACGGCTGCCAACACAGTGTCCGCCAGCGCTAACAAACGCTGCCCTGGGGGCGTGAATCGGATCGGTCGGCTCTTGCGCACAAATACCGATTGGCCCAGTTGCGCCTCCAGCTCTTTCATCTGATGAGACAGGGCCGATTGGGTGAGGCACAGGCGCTGCGCGGCCTCAACCAGAGTGCCGGTTTCGCGCAAGGCCACCAGAGTTTTCAGTTGGCGCAATTCTAGGTTCAATGCCATTTATTAGTTTTTCTCATGTTTACCACAAAGATAATCAGTTTGATTCACCATACCAGCCAAATCAGAATGGCGCCATTCCCACTTCACTGAAAGGCAAAGGATATGGCACAGATACATAATTTGGGGTTTCCCCGCATCGGCGCGCAGCGCGAACTGAAATTTGCATTGGAAGGCTACTGGGCCGGACAGATAGAACTGGCCGAACTCGAAAACACCGGTCGCCAATTGCGCGCCGACCACTGGCAGCGCCAGCAATCACTAGACCTGGTACCCGTGGGCGACTTCGCCTGGTACGACCAAGTACTGACTCTATCGGCCACTCTGGGCGTAGTCGCCAAACGTCACAAGAACAGCGATGGCCGCATTGATTTGGACACGTTGTTTCGCAGTGCGCGGGGTCGCGCGGGCAATAGCGATTGCTGCGCCGCCAGCGAAATGACCAAGTGGTTTGATACCAACTACCACTACCTGGTGCCGGAATTTAGCGCCGACCAACAGTTTGCGCTCAGTTACCGCCAGCTCATCGAAGAAACTCTCGAGGCCCAAGCCTTGGGTGTGGCCGCCAAGCCAGTGCTTATCGGGCCACTTACTTACCTGTGGCTCGGCAAGTGCAGCGGCGCCGAGTTCGATAAGCTTCAGCTGCTGGATGCGCTGCTACCCGTTTACCGCGAATTGCTGCAGGCACTCGCTGATGCAGGGGTCAGTTGGGTTCAAATTGACGAACCAATACTCTCATTGGATTTACCCCAGGCTTGGCAGCAGGCGTTCGAGGCCTGCTACCACCGGCTACAGATTCGCGGTTTAAACCAGCTAGTGGCGAACTACTTTGGCCCTTTGGGAAACAATTTATCGCTGGCGTTACAGCTACCCGTGGCCGGACTTCACCTCGATGCCGTACGCGGGCCAGAGGACATCGCCCGCGTGGTCGACCGATTGAGCCCACACAAAGTGCTCAGTCTGGGCGTGGTGGACGGGCGTAATATTTGGATCAACGATCTGGAGCACACCCTCGCGCTATTGCAGCACTTGCACGAACGACTTGGCGAACGCCTATGGCTGGCGCCGTCTTGCTCGCTACTGCATGTACCGCTGGATTTGACACCGGAAACCCAGCTACCCGATGACGTTAAGCCCTGGTTGGCCTTTGCACAGCAAAAACTGGCCGAACTGGCGGTATTGCGAACTGCACTCAACGCGCCGGATCACCCGGAGGTGCAGCGCGCGCTGGTGGCCAATCGTCAAGCCCTGGCGGCGCGGCGCACCTCGGCGCGCATTAATCAACCGGCGGTACAGACGCGCGTCGAGGCCCTGGCCAACAGCACAGCCTACCGGCCCACGCCTTTTGCCGAGCGCATAGCGCAACAACAATCTCAATTAAAATTGCCGGCACTGCCCACCACCACCATCGGCTCATTCCCGCAAACGCCGGAGATTCGCAAAGCCCGTCGCCTGTTTAAACAGGGGCAACTCAATCAAAACGACTACAACAACCTGATGCGCGCAGAAATTAAACACGCTATTCGCACCCAGGAATCACTGGAGCTGGATGTGTTAGTGCACGGCGAGGCCGAGCGCAACGACATGGTGGAATATTTTGGCGAACAACTATCGGGCTTTGTGTTTACCCAACTTGGGTGGGTACAAAGTTACGGGTCGCGCTGTGTGAAGCCGCCTATTATTGTGGGCGATGTGTCGCGTCCACAGCCAATGACCGTCGAGTGGGCACGCTACGCGCAAAGCCTGACCGATAAACCCGTGAAGGGCATGCTCACTGGCCCCATCACCATTTTGTGCTGGTCCTTCGTGCGCGACGATCAACCCCGCAGTACAACGGCACAACAAATCGCACTGGCCATTCGCGACGAGGTGCAAGACTTAGAGGCCGCCGGTATTCGAGTGATACAAATTGATGAGCCGGCACTGCGCGAGGGCTTACCGCTGCGCCAGCAAGACTGGGCCCACTATTTAGATTGGGCCGCTCACGCGTTTCGCGTGTGCTGCGCCCACGTCGCCGACAGCACGCAGATTCACACCCATATGTGCTACGCGGAATTCAACGACATTATGGAATCGATTAGCGCCCTGGATGCCGATGTGATCACCCTGGAAACCTCGCGCTCGAATATGGAGTTGCTCAGCGCTTTTGAGCACTTTGCCTATCCCAATCACATTGGCCCGGGCGTTTATGACATCCACTCGCCCAACATTCCAAGCGCAGACTGGATAGTGCAATTGATCGAAAAGGCGGCTACAAAAATTGCGCCCTCGCAACTTTGGATTAACCCAGATTGCGGCCTTAAAACTCGCAACTGGACCGAAACCCGCGCCGCCCTTTCGGTGATGGTGCAGGCAGCCAAGCAACTTCGGACACAGCTCGCTTAAGGCATTAGGCGGCAGTGGAGAGCCATCACTCCCCTGCCGCTACTCTCGCAATCCTTCACTCGCCTGCCAACTCCGGCCATCGCGCTATCCCAAATAAACTTAGGGCGCCACGGCTTCACGCATGACATCCCCGTGCATGGCCGCCAGTTTCTGTAGCATCGCATTCTGCGCTTCGATACCCACACCGGCCTCCTCCATGGCATCGGTCAAGGCGGTGACCACTGCATCGAAGTGGCGGTTGTTCATGGCCATACCAGCGTGTACCTCGGTCATGGGATCGCCGCTATAACGGCAGGGGCCGCCGCTGATTTCGCACAGCTGCTCAGATAAGGTGGTGTGAAATCGCTCCAGATTGGTATCCGCAAATAACGGCCTCAGCAGCTCGCTATCGCCCACGCGGTACATAAAATTGTTCACTATTTGGGCTATGCCCTGCTCGCCACCCAGGCGTTGGTACAGTGTTTGCGACGCGCGCTGCGCCGGTGCCATACTGCAACCGAGCGCTGTACTCACGCACAGACACAGCGCAAGTTTCCGAACCATAGCCCACCCTTTAATTGTTAATCTGCAGTGATAGGTACCAGCCCCGCTGGCGCTCCCACAGTGCCACAGTGCCCAGGTCGGCATAGGCCGCCACCCAGGTAACGCGCTTATTCGGAAACCAGGCCACAAATGCATCGGCCCAGGCGTGTTCGTCCACACTGTCGAGCAAATCCGGTTTTTGGCGGTATTCCACACCCACCGCCCAATGGCGATCTAACAGCAGCGCTGCCGATACCTCGCCCACCAGTGCGTGGGATTTGTCACCGCCAAATCCCAGCAGCCCCAATTGATTGGCCCGTGTGTAGCGCGCGGTGCCATTGAGCAATAGATTGCGCCCGTAAATCGCATTTAAATACAACTTGGCGGCCGACACATACACATCGGTACCGCGCGCCGACGAGGCGCCCAGCAGGTCTACTGCAAGTTCTGCGTTGCGGTTAATTTTATACTGGGCCCCAGCGCTGACCTGCGGCCAGCTTCCGTAAATCAAATCGCCGCCGACACGTACTTTTGCGCCCCAGATATCTTGCTCAACGGTTAATCCCGAATAGGCCCCGGCCGTTGTCTGTTCAAGCTCGGTACTCGCAACATCGCCCAGGCGCAGTGTTTGATGGGCGTAGCTCAACTCAAAGCGATTACTGACACCCACCAGTACACCAGCGTTTGTGAGAGCAAAGTCTTGTACTCGCACGCCGGTAAGCGCGGCCGTAGCACCCCATTCATCCTGGCTCGCATAGCTGCCAATGACCGCCCAGGGCACCAAACCACCCCCGGCGGCACCCTCCACTTGAGTGGCACCCGGCGTCGCCAGAATTCGGCTTTGCGCTTGCAGCTGTGCAGTGGCCATTACCGCCAGCGCGAAGAGAAAAAAACGTGCAAACATTGTGCTGTTCGATGCTCCTTGGATTAGCTAATGGCGCGCTCAAGCGCCCTGTTGACAATGGCTTAAGCTGTTGTCCGTCAGCCAGGACAACAGTGCTGGCAAGGGCATGGGTTTCGCTAAGTAGTAGCCCTGAATACTGGTGCAGCCCCACTGCGCTAACAGCGTTTGCGCACGTGCGTCCTCTACACCTTCAGCCACCGTTTTCAGATTCAGTGCTTTGGCCATGTTAATGGTCGCGCGCACTATCTTTTGATCTTCCTGATTGGCAGACAGTTGCATTACAAATGACTTATCGATTTTGAGTTTAGACACAGGTAACAATTTCAGCTGCGATAAAGATGAGAAGCCGGTTCCAAAATCATCCATCGACAGCGAAATACCCGCGCGCTGCAGTTTCAAAAGATTTTCTCTCGCCTTGTCTGCATCGGCCACGAGGGCGGTTTCAGTAATTTCATAGGCCAGTGAACAACCTGCGGGCAAACCCTCTGTGGCGCCGCTCACCAGATCATCCACGACTTCGTCGTCGAGAATGTCCTTTGCCGATAGATTGATACTTATTTCCAATGGATGTTCCAGCGCTGCCAATGACGCACAATCCGTGCGAACTTGCGCCAGCACCCAGCGGGTCATGCCCGTAATCAAACCCGACTCTTCGGCCAATGGAATAAATTCGTCCGGAAATACCCGGCCTATCTCGTCGTCCTGCCAGCGCATTAGCGCCTCAACGCCTTCCACTTTCTGCGTAACAAGATTTAGCTGTGGCTGATAGTGAATTTCAAAGTTACCGGCCGCCAGTGCCCGCTGCAAGCGGGCGGTGACATTCAACTTGCGCAAGTGAATTTCATCTGCACCCGACTGGTAATGCCGCACAGGTACACCCACGCGCACGGCCTCCGCCAGCGCGATTGTGCTACGTCTAATTAGCTCTTCGAAGTTGGCTGCCTGAACTGGACACTCCACCAAGCCCACGCACACATCGAAAACAATATGCACGCCATCTAGGGTAAATGGATGTGAAAAGCTGCTTACCAGTGATTCAACCTCCTTTTCGTTTAGCAGTGCTCCGGCATTCAAGACCAATAAAAATTCATCGCTGCCAATGCGCGCCAGTGATCCACAAGCGGTTAATTCCAGCTTCATGCGGTCGGCTATCAATGGCACAAAGCGCTGAATAAATAGCATGCCGTACAAATCATTAAGACGTTTGATGTTGACCACTCGCAACAGCGCCGCCGTAAATATCGCACCGTCGGCGAACAGGGCGTCTAAAATATGTCGCGCCTTATCTCTGTTGGGCAATCCGGTTGGCTCATCGTGCTCGGCAACATAGGTGATGCGCGCCTCGCGTTGTTTTATGGCCGCTTGCATGCCATTCAAGGTCTTAGCCAATACGCCTAGTTCATCGCTGCGCGCCATAATAATTTCGTTGTCGTAATTACCCGCGGCCATCCGGTCTGCTGCGCGAGCCAATAATTGCAAAGGCTTACTAATGCCATTGGCAATACTGATTATGACCAACACCACGAGCACCAAGGCCACCGCACCAATTAACACCATGCGCTGCTGTAGCTGATAAAATTGTGACTTGAGCGCTGACGCCGACACCGATAGCACCAACGCTAAATTACCCACGGCATTATCTTCGATACTCACCGCGCGATTAATCCAATCTTGCTGTGAGAACTGCGCAAAGGTATCTCCAACTACCGACTGCGCACTGACCACCGCTTGCCAATCGGACTCCGGCAAAGTAGTGAGCGCTGCATCCGGCCGGCCATCAACCAACACACTGATGTCGGCCTTGGCAATGGTTTTCAATCCTGTGAGCAAGGCCTGATTTAATGGGAAGCCCAAGCCTACCCAACCAATAAGGCTGGGGGCACGCACGGGCACCATAGCCAGTTGAAACGCGCGCCCCTCGGAGACCAGCATCACACCAAAAGCGGCGGTGCCGGTGCCAATACGTTGACCAATCGCGTATTCTGCTGCCGCTATGTCGTGGCTGCTCAATAGGGTATTGCCATCGGCATCGGTGAATAATACCAGTGCCGCGCCAATGCGCTCGCCGTGGTTTGCCAGTGCGGTAATTTGTGTGGCCTCGTCACCGGTGGCCATGGCCTGACGAAAGCCATAGTCCTCTGCCAACACCGTTACCTGGTTAATAAGTTGCGCTTGATTGTCGGCCAGCAGCCGGCTCACAACCCGCTCTGCTATGTCTAACTCACTGTTGGTAAAACTTTGGCCGGCGTTTTGGGTGGCCGATAAAACGGCCCAGGTTATAGCCGCCAGCGTGAGCACAAGCAGTGCAACAAAGGTCGTCAGAAGGCGCGCGCGAAAACTAATCATGGGTCTTCTTAAATCGCTGCAAACGCTCGCGCAGCGAAGAGGATTGAGAATCGGTTTGCGCAGGCGCAGCCACAGCAAAAGGTAAAGTGACTAGGCCCGCCCCTTGCAGCGTAATAGCCAGCGGAGCAGCCGACGCCATCTGCGGGTGCCATACCTGTAGTCGCAAAGGCCAGCGCGGTGCAATCGGCAGAGTTAGCTGGCCCTGTGCATCCGCCACGGCGTAGCTGCTGTAGGCGGTGACAAACAAATAGCCTTTCATACTGTCGTGAATATTGCAGCCCAGCTCCACCACACCTTCATGATTGAAAGTCACCGGCGGCGCATCTTGCTGGCGGTAGAGTTTGATTTCAAAATTATTCGGTACGGAAAAGGAGTAGACCTGATGGCGCGTTTTGTCGCTGTTGGGAAAAAATACCGGCTGCCCCAGTGGTGCCACGACGACGTGGGGCTGAAACATTAAATTGCGTTGATCAATAATGACCGGCACCTCGTTGCGCGGGCTTTTGTATTCCGGCGCCAACACAACCGTGTGAGGCGCGGGCTGGCCGCCGGCGTCGACAATGGTCAGCGCCAACTCCGCCTGCACCTGTGGCACAGCCAACAGCCAGCAAAGTGCCGGCAGGAAACGATAAAAACGGGGAAAGCCGCGCATGTTACAGCCTTAGTGGTATCACCCTTCCACTATAGACCAAGCGCGGCACACCCTGCCTTTAGCCTTTGCTGATAAATACCTTGGCGCCCGAGGGTCGCGCCTGCATGCGCTCGGCATAACCCACTAGGGGAGAAGCTTCAGGCAGGAGCGCGAAAGGTGTTGGCAAACTGGCCAGATCGGAA
>NZ_JBTUOC010000045.1:0-26475 GCF_058345725.1 Simiduia sp.
CCAGGTCAACGGCGGCGGCGGCGCACTGCTGAACGATGCGCCGACTCTGGAAACGCTTTGCACCATAGGTGATGCCCACCGCAAGTTGGGCACCACCTCTTTTTTACCAACACTCATAACCGACGACCTGAACGTGGTCGAGCAAACGCTGGCCACCGTTGGCGAGGCACTCCAACAGGGCGTACCCGGTGTCATTGGCGTACACCTTGAGGGCCCATTTTTAAATGCGGCGCGCAAAGGTGTACACGATGCCAGCAAGATGAAGGTTCTCGATGAAGCGGCGTTTAGGCTGCTGACATCGCTTCCTAAAGGTATCACCTACGTTACCCTGGCTCCCGAGTGCACAACACCCGAGATGATCGCTCGCCTGGCTGCGGCTGGCGTGATAGTGGCCGCTGGACACACCGCCGCCGACTACGCGCAAATTCGCACGGCACTCGATCACGGCCTCAAGGCGTTTACCCATTTGTTCAACGCCATGACCCCAATGACTAGCAGAGAGCCCGGCGTGGTGGGCGCAGCGTTAGAAGATGAGCACAGTTGGTGCGGCATTATTGTCGACAATTACCACGTGCACCCCAGCACTCTCAAAGTAGCCATTGCAGCCAAACCCAAAGGCAAAATGGTATTGGTAACCGATGCCATGCCCACGGTAGGGGCCACAGACAAATCTTTTGTCTTAAACGGTGAGCGTATTCACGCAAAAGAGGGCCGATGTGCCACTGCCGATGGCACACTGGCGGGATCAGATCTGGACATGCTGAGTGCGGTAAAAAACACTCACCAGAGCTTGGGTCTACCGCTGGACGAAGCGATAAGAATGGCGTCTATCTACCCAGCAGCAATGCTCGGTCTGGATCATAAACTGGGCAAGTTGGCGGCCGGATACCAAGCGGACATGATCGCCATAGACGATTACTTCACACTGCACCACAGCTGGATTGGCGGGTGCGAAAAACGCTATTGAGCGCGCGGCAAGCCGGCGTATGCCGCCGGCTTTACCCGTGAACCACTAGTCACACTTTTCCCCCTGCCCGGGTATTCGCGCTGATACCATAGGCAGAAAAAGGGGACGCCATGAAAACCTTAACCTACTTGGTTACCGGCCTGCTTGGCCTATTGCTAATCACCTGCGCCGGCCTTTATTGGGGCCTACAACAAAGCCTGCCGGCACTCGATGGCAGCCGTACTGAGCCTTTTTTACAGGCGCCAGTATCCCTGCTGCGCGACCGCCAGGGCATCGTAGAAATAGCGGGCGAGCAACGCACCGACATCGCCTTTGGCCTGGGCTTTGTGCACGCGCAGGAACGTTTTTTCCAGATGGATGTGCAGCGCCGCAATGCCGCTGGCGAACTGTCGGAATTATTTGGCGCAGCCGCCTTGGCGCACGACAAAAGCGTGCGGTTGCACCGCTTTCGGGCGCGAGCCAAACGCAATTTAGCCACCTACTCGCCCGACGCCCAGGCCCTGCTCGAGGCCTATGCCGAAGGTGTCAATCGCGGAGTGCAAGCGCTGGCCTCCGCCCCCTTTGAGTACACACTACTGGGTATTCAACCCAAGGCTTGGCAGCCAGAAGACAGTATCCTGACCGTCTTTAGCATGATTCTCGTGTTGCAGGATCACGAGGGTTGGTTCGAGCGCACTCGCGGCTTACTGGCCGAAAGCCTGCCCGCCGACATGAACGCTTTTTTTACCCAACAGGGTGGGAGCTGGGATGCGCCTTTATTAGGTGATGCACTGCCCGCAGCGCCATTGCCAACCACTGGCTGGCAGGATTTGCTGCCGCGCGATATGCCTCTGGTCTATCAACCAATGACTTCGGAAGACGCTATAGTGGGCAGCAATAATTGGGCGGTGTCTGGGGCCTTAACAGCCCACGGCGGCGCCATGGTCGCCGACGATATGCACTTGGCCATTCGCGTGCCCAATATTTGGTTTCGGGCCCAGTGGCGCAATCCCGATAGCGGTAGACTCATCAGCGGTGCCACACTCCCGGGCACACCCATTTTAGTGGCCGGCTCGAACGGTAAACTGGCCTGGGGCTTTACTAACACCCAGGGCGACTGGTCCGACATCATTTTATTGAAGACAAACGCCGATCAATCTCGCTACCGCACCGAAGCCGGCTGGCAAGCATTTACCGAAGTTCGCGAAACCATTCACGTGAAGGATGCAGCCGCGGAAACCTTAATCGTTAAAGAAACCCAGTGGGGCCCGGTGATCGCCACCGATGCCAAGGGCCGCCAACTCGCTTACCGCTGGACAGCACACGATGTGAGCGGTGCCAATATGGGCCCTTGGCTGCTGGAAACTCTTGATAGCGTGGCACAAGCCATCGACCTGGGGCCTACATTTGGCATGCCACACCAAAATCTGGTTTTGGCCGACGCCGCCGGCACCATTGGCTGGACAGTGGCCGGCCCCTTTCCCGCGCGCACCGGTTTCGACGGTACGCTGCCCGAATACTGGCACGAGGGCGGCAAGGCCTGGCAGGGCGTACGCCCTGCCAGCCAACACCCAAAGATACTGGCGCCTGAAAACCACCGCCTATGGACGGCCAACGCGCGCACCCTGTCCGGTGACGCTTTCGCACAAATGGGGGATTCCGCCTACGCCCTAGGGGCCAGACAGCAGCAAATCCGCGACGCTTTGTTGACCAAGTCCACCTTCAGCGAACAGGATTTTCTGGATCTTCAACTGGATGATCGCGCGCTGTTTCTCAGCCGTTGGCGCACACAACTGTTAGCGATGTTAGGTCGGCAAGCAAACCAGGAACCACGTATAACCGAGGCTGCACGACACATTGAACACTGGGGCGGTCGCGCGGCGACCGATTCAGTCGGCTACCGCCTAGTGCGCGAATGGCGCCTGAAAATGATCGAGTATATGACCGCGCCTCTGGAAACCTATATGCGCTCTGTGGATCCAACCTTTGAGCTGGCGCGCGCCAATCGCCAAATCGAGTACCCCGCTTGGGCCATGATGACTGCGCAGCCAGACCACCTGTTGAACCCGGATTTTGACAGTTGGGAGGCGCTGTCGATGGCCGCCTTTGACGCTGTCAGCGAGCCACTGTTTGCAGACGGCAGCTATGCTAACGATACCTGGGGCGAAGCCAATCGCGTGGTGATTCAACACCCTTTAGGGCGGGTTTTAAAGCCGCTGGACTGGTGGTTGTCGATGCCCAAAGAGCCGCTTGATGGCGACACCCACATGCCGCGGGTGCAAACGCCCACCCACGGGGCCAGCGAGCGTTTTGCGGTATCACCGGGGCGCGAGGCAGAAGGTTATTTTCACATGGCTACCGGGCAGTCGGCGCACCCCTTGTCGCCATTTTTTGATGCTGGGCACAAAGACTGGGTCGAAGGTGTGCCATCGCCCTGGCTCAAGGGCGAAACCGTCCATACGCTCGTATTGACCCCTGAATAAAGGCTGTTAAACACGGCATGGCCGCGCATAAGTGCGGCCGGCCAAGCCTGAACTATCGATAGTAGCGTCGAGTCGCCGCCGGCAACTGAGACTTGAAATCAACCTCTGCCGAATGGGTGGGCCATAGTAAGACGTAATACGCCTGCACTACGAGCTGGCTCAGGAATTTTGCGAGGCCTTGCGTACCGTCACGTCCTCGTCCTCGGGAAGTGACTCCGCAGCAACTGGCGCCCTCTCCTCACCCGCCATCAATGTGTATTCGATGATACCCACACTGATATTGTCCTTTCCGCCCGACTCGTTGGCCTCCGCGATAAAGCGATAGCAACACTCGAGCGCGGGCCGATGAGTAGACAGCACAAACTCCAGCTCATTGTGATCCATGTACTCGGTCAAACCATCGCTACATAACATTAGCAGCGTGTTTTGCGTCAAGGCGTAGGAATTAATACTGGGCTCAATATAATCTGTCACGCCGAGCGCTCGGGTAATATGATTGCGAACGCGCGAACTTCTAGCCTGGGTGACGGTCAGGGAGCCGTTATCGATCATCTCCTGCACCAGGCTGTGGTCTCGGGTCAACTGGACTAAGCCGTCTCGGTTCCACAGGTAGGCGCGCGAGTCGCCAAGGTGGGCCACGGTGACGTGGTCCTGCCAGACCACCGCCAGCACGATTGTGCTGCCCATATTGGACAGTTGGGGATTAACCAGCTTGGCGTTGAGAATATCGGTATTGGCGGCATTGAGGGCGTCCATAATGGCCGCGTGTAGCATCAACAGTTGTTGATCCGGGGTACAGGCAACAAACGTCGAACTTGGAATGAGCTCGAGCGATTCCGACACGCGCCGAACGGCCAACCGACTGGCTTGTGAGCCACCCGTGTAGCCGCCCATGCCATCGGCAATAACAACAAAGCCAAAAGGTTGTGAAGGGTGACTGAACCAGCCTATATGATCTTCGTTTTCGTCTCTGACTTGCCCAATATCCGTTCGCCCATTAATCGCGAGCCGGATCAACTCCGCTGGTTTCATCACACCAATCCACTGTGTTGATAGCCCCCTCCATCAGAGGACATAAAGCGTTGGCATTCTAGCCCATTATGCTTAAAAAACAGAAGTAAAAGCCGGCAATTTCCCCTCTTGCTTTGGCCTCGGCCGCGAAACCGACCGCCCAAGTTGTACTATGGCACCACAATCTCCTGAGGCAATCATTTGATATATCAGGATGAGTTTTGCGATAATGGCCGCGCCCGCCAGGGAGCACGCTCATTAAGGAAGAGAATCATTTCAGGGACTACAAGCCGCTATGGCTCGATTACCAAGGCTTAACCTACCAGATATCCCTCAACACGTTGTGCAAACAGGCCATAACAACCTGCCATGTTTCTTTGACGACGAGGATTACGCGTTTTACCTTCAAAGCCTACAAGCCGCGGCGGAGCAGTACCGCGTCGACATCCATGCCTACGTCCTGCTGCCCAACATGGTGCAATTTATCGCAACACCGCGAATTGGCGAAGGGTTATCGTCGATGATGCAATCGCTAGGCCGGCGCTATGTGCAATATGTGAACCACCGCTATCGCCGATCTGGCACTCTGTGGGGGGGGCGCTATAAGTCCAGCCTCATTGACTCAGATGCCTACCTGCTCACCTGCTACCGTTATGTTGAACTAAAACCCATGTACCTGGGCTTGGCCAATGAGCCGGGTGAATACCCTTGGTCTAGTTTTAATTACCACACGTCTTTAATAGAAAGCGAGCTAATTAAAGACCATCGCCTGTACCTTGAATTAGGTAAGAACGCACGCGAGCGCGTACAGGCATACCGCAAACTATTCCGCTACGCCTTTGATAACCGGCTACTGGAATACATTGCGGAAACCGTTAAATTGGGCCAGGTACTTGGCGGCGATGCTTTCAAAGACCGTATTGAAAAAATTGCCAACCAGCGCGTGCGCCCGCTCAAACGCGGCAGGCCGCGCAAGCAAGATAGCGACATCAAACAAGACGTCGATACAAAACAAGAAATTAAAGAAGCAACTAAAGAAGAACACCTTTCTACAAAATCCACCACGCCGGCAACTAATTAACCCCGCGCAGAGCGCTGTTCACAACTAAGCACGCCGGTAGTAGCGCCTGTCAATCGAGCAAGGCCTATTTCCCATCGACACAACACCGCTACTACATTGCAGTACCCTTTGCGAAAGCCAACGGAACTTGTTAATTGGTTTGGTGCTAAGGATTGACTACTAAGCGTGTGCAGAAGGTGTTGGCTTAAGACGCGCAATTTGCAGTCAGCAATGAATCCATGGCAAAGCGAATGACATCGGGGCTAAATCCGCGGCTGGCTAAGTGGCGAAATTGCTTGGCTTGTTCTTTGGGGTCTGTAGCCGGACGTTTAAACTTTCGCTGAATCTGTTCGCTGGCCACGCTGCGCCAGTCCACATCGGCGTCTTCAAGCGCCTGCTGAATAAGCCGTTTATCAACACCGCGCTGTAACAGTTGCGCTGATATCCACAGCGGCCCCTTACCCTGGCTTATTCCATAGCGAAGATAGGCGCCGGTATAGCGAATATCACACTGATACCCAAGCTCTTGTACACGTTGTATAACCTTATCAGCAGCCGCTTGGGGCGCCGCCTTGTCAGCCAGTTTTCGGCGAATTTCCGCTTCGCTGTAATCTCGCTTGGCCAGCATGCGCAGTACTGCATCCATTATTTCAGACTCTGTCACAAGTGTCGGCATAGGAATCTCCAGGCAGCAAAGTGAAAAGTTTAATGTGCAGGTGCTGTACAAACGCTAAAGATAAAAAAAGCCCCGCGACACAGTGGCCGCGAGGCAGCTAACAACCTTACGAGTCGACTTCTTCCGCGACACTCTCGTCGGCAGAGGCGGCTTTAACTGCGCCACCCAGTAATTCTGCGCGCACCTGCTGCTCAATTTCCGCCTGAATCTGCGGATTCTCCAGCAAAAATTTAACAACGTTATTTTTGCCTTGGCCAATCTTGTCGCCTTTGTAGCTGTACCAGGCGCCAGCTTTATCGATCAGGCCCAGCTTGACGCCAAAATCAATGATCTCGCCCTGCAAATTAATGCCCTGCCCGTACAGTATCTGAAATTCCGCTTGTTTAAATGGCGGCGCAACTTTGTTTTTAACCACCTTTACGCGGGTCTCGTTACCAATGACCTCGTCGCCGTCTTTAACCGCACCCGTGCGACGAATATCCAAACGCACAGACGAATAAAACTTCAGCGCATTACCACCAGTAGTGGTTTCCGGATTGCCAAACATTACACCAATTTTCATACGAATCTGGTTGATAAAAATGGCCAGACAGTTGGCATTTTTAATATTACCCGTGATTTTTCTCAGCGCCTGCGACATCAAACGCGCCTGCAAGCCCACGTGGTGGTCACCCATTTCGCCTTCAATTTCAGCCTTGGGCGTTAACGCCGCCACTGAGTCGACCACTAGTACATCAACAGCACCAGAGCGCACCAGCATGTCGGCCACTTCGAGTGCCTGCTCGCCAGTATCGGGCTGAGACACAATAAGATCATCGACGTTTACCCCCAGCTTTTCTGCGTAAACCGGATCTAACGCGTGCTCTGCATCCACAAATGCGCACACACCGCCCTTGCGCTGGGCCTCTGCTATCACTTGCAATGTCAGTGTGGTTTTACCCGAGGACTCAGGACCATAAATTTCGACAATACGCCCCTTGGGTAAACCGCCTATGCCCAACGCAACATCCAGGCCCAGCGAGCCGGTAGATATCGCGGGAATGGCTAAGCGTTCCTGGTCACCCATGCGCATAACGGTACCCTTGCCAAACTGTCGCTCAATTTGGGAAAGCGCTGCCTGCAAAGCCTTCTCTTTGTTCTGGTCCATGTCGATACCTTTTAAATTTCTAGTTTTGATAAATCTGCGCCCGAAAACGGGCTCTTGTTAGCTAAAACGCGGTCTCGTGCCGCTCAGTTGTGAAGTAGCATAGGGCAATTTTACTGTATACGCAACCAGTACTATACAGTTATACAGTATTTTTAATCTGATCCACCAAACGCGTCAGCGCATACAGCACAGCAGCTTCGCGAATTGCCTGGCGATCCCCGCTAAAATGCTGCTCTTCTGCGCACAGGTAGCCCTCTGGCCCGGCCCAGGCAAACCAGACTGTGCCAACGGGTTTGGTCTCACTGCCACCGCCGGGCCCCGCTATACCCGTGGTCGCCAGCGCCCAGTCGCTGCCCGCTTGTAGTTTGGCGCCCAACGCCATTTGCTGGGCAACTGCCTCGCTCACTGCGCCCTGCTCACCCAGCACCTGCCGATCTACCTGCAACTGCTGTATTTTCGCACTGTTTGCGTAAGTTACCCAGCCGTACCCAAACCAGTCCGAACTGCCTGCCACCGCCGTCAGCGCCGCAGCCACGCCCCCACCCGTGCAAGATTCAGCCGTCGACAGCTGCCAGTGCCGCGCCTGTAGCAGTCGCCCAAGTGCTTCGGCCGCTAGATAAAGTGAGTCACCCATTTTATACCCCTCAACGTTAACCGCCATTTATGGTTGGGCGAGTTTTGCGTAGAATACCCGCCCACTCTTGCGCCCAACAGCCCTTAACCGTATTTGATTCCAAACCTATGACACACGCCGTGAAAGACCTCTCCAACCACACGCCTATGATGCAGCAATACCTGCGTATCAAGTCAGAGCACCCCCACGAGCTGGTGTTCTACCGGATGGGCGATTTCTATGAGCTGTTTTTCGACGACGCCAAAAAGGCCAGCGAGCTGTTAGATGTGACGCTGACCGCACGCGGCAAATCAAATGGCGAGCCGATTCCCATGGCAGGTATCCCCTTTCACGCCGCCGACGGCTACCTGGCCCGGCTGGTCAAACAAGGCGAATCTGTAGCCATTTGCGAGCAGATAGGTGATCCAGCCACCAGCAAGGGCCCAGTGGAACGCAAAGTTGTTCGCATTGTGACGCCTGGCACCGTAAGCGATGAAGCGCTGTTGGACGAACGGCAAGACAACCTGCTGGTGGCGGTCTACCAGCAAGAAGACACTTTTGGCATTGCCAGCCTGGACATAGGCGCCGGCCGCTTTTTGGTTTTGGAGGTATTGGGTGAGGCGGCGTTAGCTGCCGAGCTGCAACGCCTCAACCCTGCTGAGCTGTTAGTGGCCGAGGGCCTGGGCGAACTGGACGCCATTGAGCGCCGCAAAGGCGTACGCCGTCGCGCGCCCTGGGAGTTTGAGCTGGATACGGCACAACGCCTGCTCAACCAACAATTCGGCACGCAGGATCTGGACGGTTTTGGCTGCGGCCATTTGACGGCGGCCCTCGGGGCCGCAGGCTGCCTATTGGCCTACGCCCGCGAAACGCAGCGCACCGCGCTACCCCACATCCGCGCCCTGGCGGTCGAGAATCGCGACGAAGCCGTCGCGATGGATGCGGCTACCCGTCGCAACCTGGAGATCGACTGTAATTTAGGCGGCGGCGAAGAAAACACCCTGCTGGCGGTGATGAATACCGGCATCACTGCCATGGGGCGACGCCTGATGCGCCGCTGGCTGAATCGACCGCTGCGCAACCTCACCTCACTCAATCAGCGCCAAGAGGCCATTGCCTGGCTGCTCCAGGACTACGCCTTTGAGCCCATTCGGCAAACGCTGAAACAGGTCGGCGATATGGAGCGCATATTAGGGCGGTTAGCCCTGCGCTCTGCACGCCCCAGAGACCTTAGCCGCCTGCTCACATCGCTGGCGAGCTTTCCGATACTGCAGCAACAACTCTCTGGCGCCAGCACCCCGCGTCTGCAACAGTTAGCGGCGGGTATCAGCGAATTTCCCGAGCTAGTGGACTTGCTTGATCGCGCCCTGGTGGAGAATCCACCGGTGGTCATTCGCGATGGAGGAGTGATCGCCGAAGGCTTTGACGAGGAGTTGGACGAGCTGCGAGCCATTAGTACTAACGCCGGCCAGTTCCTGGTGGACCTTGAAACCCGGGAGCGCGAGCGCACCAAGCTATCTACGCTGAAAGTAGGCTACAACCGCGTCCACGGCTACTTTATCGAGCTGAGCCGCGGCCAGGCCGAGCAAGCACCTGCAGACTACATTCGGCGGCAGACCCTTAAAAATGCCGAGCGCTTTATTACCCCCGAACTCAAAGCCTTTGAAGACAAAGCCCTGTCGGCCAAAAGCCGGGCACTCAGCCGGGAAAAAGAACTTTATGAAGACTTATTGGAAACGCTTAACAACCAATTAGTTGCACTCCAGGACGCCGCCGCAGCGGTATCCGAACTCGATGTCCTATGCAGCTTAGCCGAGCGGGCAGAAGCTCTAAACCTGTGCAAACCCACCCTGAGCAACACCCCGGGTATTCATATCGAACAGGGCCGCCACCCGGTGGTGGAGCAAGTATCGAGCAAGCCCTTTGTCGCCAACGATCTTAATCTCAATCGCGACTGCCACATGCTGGTAATTACCGGCCCCAACATGGGTGGTAAATCGACCTACATGCGCCAAACTGCTTTGATTGTACTTCTGGCGCAAATTGGCAGTTTTGTGCCGGCCAGCCACTGCACACTGGGTATGGTCGATCGAATTTTCACTCGTATCGGCTCCAGCGATGACCTGGCCAGTGGTCGCTCGACCTTCATGGTAGAAATGACGGAAACAGCCAATATTTTGCACAATGCCACCGACCAGAGTCTGGTGTTAATGGATGAGGTTGGCCGCGGCACCAGTACTTTTGACGGCCTGTCGCTGGCATGGGCCGCCGCCGTTCACCTGGCCCAAAGCGTAAAAGCGTTTACCCTGTTTGCCACTCACTACTTTGAAATCACTGCGCTGCCAGACACAATGGACGGCATTGCCAATGTGCACCTAAGCGCCACCGAGCACAAAGACAGCATTGTCTTTTTGCACCACATCCAACCCGGGCCCGCCAGCCAAAGTTACGGGTTACAGGTGGCTAAGCTCGCCGGCATTCCCCAGGCGGTATTAACCCTGGCACATTCGCAGCTCAAGCAACTGGAGGCGGGATCGCACGCACCGGTGGTGAGCGCCAGCGTCAGCGCGGCCCCCGCCTCGCCAGGGCCTGCAGCGGTAGACCCTTTGCAGGCGGATCTGTTTAGTGCGCCCGCGCACCCAGTGATCACTCAACTGGCGGATGTCGACCTGGATGACCTGAGCCCCCGCGCCGCCCTGACACTGCTCTACCAGTTAAAACAGCAGATTTGAGCCTGCGGGGCACTAAAAGGTTAGAAGCCTGCTAAAGATTGGGGTAGAATGCCCGCCGATTTTTCGTATTAGACGGAGTAGCAATAATGACGTTCGTTGTGGGTGAAAACTGTATCAAGTGCAAGCACACCGATTGCGTGGAAGTGTGCCCTGTAGATTGCTTCTACGAAGGCCCCAACTTTCTGGTCATTCATCCCGATGAGTGCATTGATTGCGCGCTGTGCGAACCCGAATGCCCGGTAAATGCCATCTTTTCAGAAGACGAACTGCCCGAAGGCCAAGAAGTCTTTCTGGAGCTCAATGCCGAATTGGCCGAAATTTGGCCCAACATTACCGAGATGAAAGACGCTCCGGCAGATGCCGCAGAGTGGGACGGTGTTGAGGGCAAGCTGCAGCATTTAGAGCGCTAAGCTAGCTACTTCTCAGCCATAAAAAAACCGCGTCATACGCGGTTTTTTTATGGCTGCTCGAAAACCCTTTGCGCGGCCATTTGCCAGAAGCAGCAGATCGCGCGATCCATCCGCGACGCTGAAAAACACTGCCTACTCCTGCAACATGTGCACCGTGCTGGCTAAATTCTTTTTACGGCCATCGATCAGCTTGAATTCGTTCCAACCAATTTTAACCACGTCACCCGCATGCAACAGCACACGGCCCGCAATCTTGTCGCCATTTACCCGAGTGCCATTGGTACTGCCCAAATCTTCGATGGCAATTTCCTGGTATTCCGGGAAATCGGGGTTGGCCGTCAGCGTGACCACCGCATGCCGACTGCTGACTGCGCCGTCGTCAATTTGCACGCGGTTATCTGGGTGCCGGCCAATGGTGAGCGGCTGGTTGTCCAAGTCGAATTTGTTGACCACCACATCGTCAATCAACTGTGCTAATTGCACCATAATCTACCTCGTCTGATACCTTCGCTGGGGTTTTTATCCATCGCTGAAATCGCGCGCAAGCGCTTTACGCAGGGCCTCGGCCATTTCTCGCGCGCTGCTGTAACGGTCTGCAATGTCTTTTTGCAGTGCTTTATTGGTAATGCGTGTTGCACTCGCCGGCAACTCGGGCCTGTGGCTGCGCACGCTGACGTGCTTAGCCTGCAAAATGTTGTAGGTTAGATTGGCCAGCGAATCGCCATCATAGGGTAACTTGCCCGTCAGCAATTGGTACATAGTCACACCCAAGCTATAAATATCCGCGTGCTCGGCTACTTTATTGCCTTTTAATTGTTCAGGCGACATATACAAAGGGCTGCCCATGACATCGCCAGTACGGGTTTTGGAGTTGTCCACGAGCCGCGCAATGCCAAAATCACTGACTTTCATGCGCCCGGTTTCAGCGTCGTACAGCAGGTTACTCGGCTTGATATCACGGTGCACAATGTTGTGCTTGTGGGCGTAAAACAGCGCATCGGCTGCCTTAGCCATTAGCCCATAGACAATCGGCACCGGCAGCAGGCGCTCGGGTGAACAATAAAAATTCAATGCCCGGCCGGGCACGAAGTCCATGGCAATGTACGAGAGATCTGACTCTTCGCCCACGTCGAATACCGAAACGATATTGGGGTGACTCAAACGTCCGGCGGCCTCAGCCTCCCGGTAAAAGCGCGCTTTGACGCCGTCGAGCTGGTTGGGCTCAAAGTGCTTATAGTGCAATGTCTTAACCGCCACCATTCGCCCTATGCGCGGGTCCCGCGCTAGATACACCACCCCCATAGCGCCCCTGCCGAGCTCCTTTTGAATCTCGTAGCGACCGAGTACCGGTTTATTGATGATTGTCTCATCGATCACAAGCGTTGCATCCAGTCCCGTAGCCCCCTGCCCGGAAGACAGTTCCTGCAGCCGCCTGAGCCGCTCTTTCACATCTGCAAAGCCACCCGAACGGGTCATGATGCTGCTGTATAGCTTGCCAGCCTGCTCGTAGCGGCGCTGTTTTTCATAGCCTTGGGCAACCTCGTAAGTGAGCTGCAATTGCCACGGTTCAATGCGGCAATCATGGAGAGCCGTCAGGTGTAGCTCTGCGGCTTCTAGCTGCCCCTCTTGAAGCTGCCGACGTAAAATTTGCTGCCAGGCGCTGCGCCAGCTAACCAACACAGGACGATAGGGCCACTGTATGGCCCGCCACACCATGCCCAGCAACCAAATACTGGCCAAAAAGCCAAGGACTACCGGCATTGGCAGCCACCAGCTCATGTATACCTGCGCCGCCCATTGGCCTGCCACAAGCGCCGCTGCGCCTACTACGCAGTAGATAGTTAGCACCCAACCAGAGGCCCGCAGCCACCACCCCATCAAACCAAGGCTTAGCAGCGTCAAGAGCACCAGGGGTAGCCATTGCCCCCAACCGGGGGTTTTGGGGTAGTGATCAAGCACTAAGGTTTGCAGAGCTGCGCCCGCCTGATCCGGTCGAGAATCTTCTGCACTGGCCAGTAGCCAAATGGCCGGCGGCGAGGTAAGTGCCGTATCGAGAGATTGCAGCGTTGGCACCAGCCGCACATCGACGGCCAGTTGGCCACCGGGTCCCAGTGCGCGAGCACCGCGATTTGCCAGTGCCAGGCGCCCTTGGTTCAACGTCACCTGCTGTGGCTCAAAAGCGGTTAACAATGCCAAAGGTAACCCACTAAACCATGCGTCGCCAGTGCGCCATAGTACCGATTGGGCGGGTACTGCAGCTGAGTGACCATAGTGATAGCCGGGTCCGGGGATCGTCCTTTCGCGACTCGCGCTCGGGCTCCAATAGCCGCGCCAGCGCCAATCGCCAACCGCTTGCCACCCCAGCCCCAATGGCTTGGCCTCGGCGGCCATGAGCCCCTGCGGTAACACCCAGAGCACAGACCTCGGCAGTACAGGCCCGCCCCGTGGATCGGGTGCATGGACTTCGACCTCATGCCTCGCCTCTTCGCCGAGGGGCCTGCGAGGGTCTGTCTCAGCTTCTGAGTTTAAGGCGGCGAAATTGAGCGGTTCGGTTAGAAATACAACCAGGGTACCGCGCGCTGCCAGTTTGACCAACGCGGGCGTCAGCTCAGCGGCACCGGGGTTGCGGCTGAGTTCTGTTAGCGACTGCTCACTGAGGTTAACGCGATACAGGGGAAGAGGTGCGATGGGCGCAGGGGTAAAACTGTAAATCTTGTCGGTTAGCTGCCGATCCATCCAAACCAGGGGCTGTGTCAGCCAGGACGGCCAATAAACAACCTGTAGCGAGGCGGCCACCAAGGCGAGTAACAACACATTTCCAAGGCTGAAAAGTTTACCCAGTCGCCGAATCAAACCCGAGGCCTCATTATTATTTTGGTGGCAGTTTACACTTATTTTTCGGCAGTGTAATAAACGCCTGGTATCCAGCTCTTTTTGATTTTCAGTGTTTGCTCCATTCCTGCAGGCAGCTGCTCAACACGGGTAAACTCGTGCAAACCCACGGTGAGCCACTGCCCCACCAAGAGCACGCCGTCTGTGCATTTCTTGCCATCTAGGTTTAGGCCATTTGTACTGCCCAAATCCTTAAAGGCAAACTGCCCCTGTTCATTCAGCTGAATTTCGGCGTGTTGGCTGGAGACAGTACCATCTTCTAAGACGATATCATTCTGGCCACTACGGCCAATGCGCAAAGGCCCATCTACCACATAGTGCGCGACCAGCGCACCATTGAGACAATGTTGTAAAAATGCCATTGTTGTTCCTCAATGCCGGATAACGGCAACTATGCCATGGGTGTTTCACTCGGATTTGGGTCAAGTGAATTGACCATGTTGACCACTCTTCACTTCGGCGGCAAGGCCTCTCGCCTGTTGGATTAAGCCCTGTACGCACACAATCACATGCTAGCCGGCCCACACAGAGGCCGGCTTAACCTGCATGCTAACACCCTCACTCCCTTCTCGCGCCCACCAATGCCCAGACCTGTGCAGGAGTCGGTATTTTCGCCCCCATTGCGACCGCTACTGGCCAGTTTTTGAACGACACTGCGTGACATGAAAATTTATTGTGCCCGCCCTTGGCTTAATCGTCCTTAATCTCGCGCCGACGCAGCTATCTAGCGCGGCTCAACGACCTATTAAAATAATATCGCTGGGTAAAAGCGACTCCATTGTAGACGGCCCCCAGCCAAGGACCACATATGATTCGGTTTTCAAAACTCTTTGTAACCAGCCTAGCCCTACTTACGATCTCCGCATGCGGTGGCGGAGGGGGTGGCTCGACGCCCCCACCGACTGCACTCTCAGCCAGTATTCAGGTTGACGAAGACAGCAGTATTCGGGGTACCCTGTCTGGCACCGCTCAAGCAGGCGGAAGCCTAAGCTATGAACTGGTGGGCCAGCCCAATCACGGCTCCCTGACCGTAAATGGCAACAGCTACACTTACACCCCAAACGCCGACTTTAATGGCGCAGATCAATTTCGCTTCAAGGCCCTTGAGGCAGGCATCAGTTCGTCCGCCGCCACCATTAACATTACTGTATTGCCCGTGAATGATGCCCCCACCCTAGGCGCACAGTCACTGCAGCTCGATGAAGATACCCCGCTGGAATTCACCGCACTGGCGCAAGATGTCGATGGGGATGCGCTTTCTGTCACCGTCGTCAGCCCGCCAGCCCATGGCAGCCTTTCAGTTCTTGAGGGCGTTGCCTTGCGTTACACTCCGCACGCACACTACAACGGTAGCGATGAGTTAACCCTTCGCGTATCTGATGGTGCGCTCGAATCAGACCAGGTCACTGTGCAGTTGGCCATCGCCCCAGTGAACGACATTCCGACGGCAAGCTACTCCCCGTTCGAAGTGTTCTCCGGCAAAGCCTTCACTCTGACAACCCAGGTGTTCGACGTGGAAGGTGATCCGGTCGCGATCACAGTACAAAGCAAACCCGATGCACTGACCTTGGTTGATGGATTTGCCTCAGAACACAGCGGTTCGTTTTCCGTGGCCTACGGCCAACCTATTTCAACGCCGTTGGTACTGGTATTTGATGACGGCCAGGATACCTTGACGCTGGAAATACCCCTTGAGCTCCAGGTGGCCGATACCGAGTCTAACCAAAAGCTGATTCAATACAGTGGCGAGTATGCCGAGGCTCTGTTGCGTACAGACGCGCACATCTACGCCATTACCTCAGAAGTTTTTGGCAATACCCACGTCCGGCAAATAGGTGAGTCAGACGCGGCATTGACGGATGCTGGACGCGAGGGTCTTGGCAAACGCGTGCAGTTTGCGGCTGGCTATAGCCAGGGAAGCAACGCCTTCTTTATAGCCCAGTCCTCAAACTTCGACAGCGACACCACCCTCAATTTCTATCAGTTAGACAGCAGTGCGAATCTGACCCACCAAACTGCCACAATGGCATTTGAAGGCACACGCTATAAATCCGTTGCGGTGGCACCGCTTGATTCTGGCTATCTTGTCATTGGCTCTGATCATCAAGCGCACCGATACGACAACACCGGCAACCTGCTTTCCACACACACACTACCTGCGCTACCGTTCGAAGGCGTACTACACGAAATCTTTGATTTGCAGATGACCGGCACCGGCTTTCGCTTTGCCGCCGGCGTTTGGCAGTGTAGCGATACAAGCTGTAATGCCCGCACCGGTTACGGTACGCAATTAATCCAATACACGGCCAGCGACAACCTGTACACAGCATCGGAAATATTGCCAACCCGGTATCAGGAAGTAGCGCTACTCGACGATAAACTCTACGCTGTCAAAGCCAATGGCGTGAGCGCCTACAATATCGCCGGCACACTGCTTTCCCTCGCCTGGCAAACCGACGCCTCAGCACTGTATGGCGAATCTAGCCTGCAGATTACGGAGCTTGGTCTGTTTGTGGGGTCAGTATTTGATGACAGTCGGCTGCAGTTAACCCGCTTGGATTTTGAAGGCAATGTACTTTCATCGGACAGCCACGCGATATATCAATCTGGCAGTTTTCGCGGCTGGGATGTGGGGCTCTTGGTGGACACTCACGGCAACAGTTATTTGCACTTTGTACTGAAGTCGGACGACCTTGACCCCTATAGTTACCTGGTGCACTGGGATTTCTTAGGCGGCTTCCAGTGGTCAACCGCCACGACCCTGAGTCCAACCCATGTGGGCTCGACAGCGGATGCTTACAACTTGATGTTCGCAAATGAAAACCAGATGGAGGTACTGACACTCAACCAGCTTGATAGCGCCAGCCACAGTGACGCGCGCGTCAACAAAATTTTGGTTGATCGTAATCTCGACTAAAACAACTGGATTCTTTCGAAAATTATCGCCCGGCCTTACCACGTCAATGCCGGGCGATCTATTGACGCTTCTGTGGCGCGTAACCTGCCCGTTGTTTCGCCAACTTCTCTTGCGGTACCACCCTCAAAAACCGGCTCCGCAGCCACTGCAGTGCCACAGAATTAGCCCTAGCGTTCAGGATCATGTGGACCGCAACACTTGCATTGCGGCATGGGCATGGACACCGATACACCGCACCAAATAGACTTGCTAAATATTCACTTTCGCTGGCACAAACTGGCTGTACAAGCCGTTGACATCGTAGGCGGCGACCTCGAACTCATAGCTTCCGTACAAGTCCCCTACAAAAAGTGAATCCGCATAGCCATCCTCCACCACTAAGTAGATGAAATCGGTTTCCCCTTCCATCCGGTAGCGCACTTCATAGCCGCCAATTTCACTGATATCCAGGTAGTCACCATTTTCACGCAAGGAAGGCGTATTCCAATTCACCGTGACCGGCCCGGACACTGCCACTGGTCCATCAAGCACCTCCGGCTCCGGTGAGGGTTCAGGGGTTGGCTCTGGCGACGGCTGTGGAACAGGTTCCGGAGCAGGAGCAGGCGACGGCTGCGGAACAGGTTCCGGGAGGGGTTCAGGTGTCGGCGCGGGTGTTGGCGCGGGCGAAGGTTCGGGAATAGGTTCGAGCACCTGTTCTGGCGAGGGGCTCGCCCAGCGACCCCTGTCCTTTTCTTGCGCGGATGCCCCCTTATCATGTTTTGGAGCCGCGTAAGTCATTGCAGACATTATGGGGGAAGTTAACGCTACTATTACCGCTGCTCGGCGCAAAACCCGTTGCCAATTGAGTGAGCGCCGCAATTGCCAGCGCGCGACATACCCCAGGTCCACCAGGACATCACCCAACACGTGCCGCCGTGAATCAAGGAGGCCGTCGTTGGCATCCTTTGTCCGCCGGCGCTGCTGCTCCGCAATAGCGTCAATCAATTGCTCGCGGGTTATCGCCCCTCGGCTTACCAGCAAGTCACCTAAACGATCGCGATGCGTAACCATTTCTTTGCCTCCAAACAGGCTTTAGCAAAGCTTCAGGGAATTAGTCTAGCGGAGATAGGTATCGGTCATTCTAACTGTTTAATATAAGCAGACTGGCCGTCAGACTCGGCCGATTTTTACACGCACTCTAATAATCCTCACGCATAAAAAGCCCGGATCAAACCGGGCTATTTATCAGGGTTCTAATAACAACTTGCGCTGTTATTCCCACTCGATCGTGGCTGGCGGCTTGCTTGAAACGTCATACGCCACGCGCGACACACCGGAAATTTCATTGATGATGCGATTGGACACGGTTTCCAATAACTCATAGGGCAAGTGCGCCCAGCGCGCGGTCATGAAATCGATAGTTTCCACGGCGCGCAGCGATATCACCCACTCGTAGCGACGACCATCGCCCACCACACCAACCGATTTAACGGGCAGAAATACCGCAAAAGCTTGGGAGGTTTTGTGATACCAATCGGCTTTGTGAAGTTCTTCCAGGAAAATCGCATCGGCCTCGCGCAGAATATCGGCGTATTCTTTTTTCACTTCGCCCAGAATCCGAACACCCAAGCCGGGCCCCGGGAATGGATGACGGTAAACCATGTCGTAAGGTAAACCCAGCTCTAAACCAATCTTGCGCACCTCATCTTTAAACAGTTCGCGCAATGGCTCGACCAATTCAAAGGCCATATCTTCTGGCAAACCACCCACGTTGTGGTGTGATTTAATGACATGCGCCTTACCGGTTTTGCTTGCGGCAGATTCGATGACATCCGGGTAAATAGTCCCTTGCGCCAGCCACTTCACGCCTTGCAGCTTGGTGGCCTCGGCATCAAAAATGTCGATGAAGGTGTTGCCAATAATTTTGCGCTTTTGCTCTGGGTCATTGACACCCTTTAAGCGCGATAAAAATTGCTCTTCGGCGTCGGCGCGAATAACTTTGACACCCATGTTTTTGGCAAACATGTCCATCACTTGATCGCCTTCGTTCTTACGCAACAAACCATTGTCCACAAACACACAGGTAAGTTGATCGCCGATGGCCTTGTGCAGTAGAGCCGCTACCACGGAGGAGTCCACACCGCCAGACAGCCCCAGCAATACGTGATCGCTACCCACCTGCTCGCGCACGCGGGCGATGGCGTCTTCGACAATATTGGCCGGCGTCCACAGCGCTTTACAGCCACACAGTTCTAGCACGAAGTGCTCAAATATGCGTTTGCCCTGCAGTGTGTGAGTGACTTCCGGGTGAAATTGCACACCGTAGAAATCTTTTTCTTCGCAGTACATACCGGCAATGGGGCAAGATTCGGTGGCGGCCATTAACTGGAAGCCCTCGGGCATCGCAATGACTTTATCGCCGTGGCTCATCCACACGTCCAATAAGCCCGCGCCGTCTGCAGCCATATGGTCTTTGATGTCGTGCAGCAACGCACTGTTACCTTGTACTTTCACCTGGGCGTAGCCAAATTCACGCAGGTTGCTGGTAGACACCTTGCCGCCCAGTTGCTCGGCCATGGTTTGCATACCATAGCAAATACCCAAAACCGGTACGCCCAGCGTGAACACACTGTCGGCCGCTCTTGGCGATGCCCCGGCGGTAACCGACTCGGGGCCGCCTGACAGAATGATACCCTTTGGATCAAAATCACGAATTTCTTCGTCGGTCATGTCGAAGGCGCGAATCTCAGAAAACACACCAATTTCGCGGATACGGCGCGCGATTAGCTGCGTGTATTGCGATCCAAAATCCAGAATCAAAATGCGTTGTGCGTGAATATCTTGGCTCATGAGAAAAGGCAACTCTTGCTGTCAAATCGGTTGGGTTTTCACACCCCTAAAACAAAAGTGACCGGCCGCGGCCGATCACTTTTACGTACGTATGCAATAAACTCAGCGGCCGCCCACTGGGTAGTTGGGCGCCTCTTTGGTAATACTCACGTCGTGCACGTGGCTCTCTCCCATGCCGGCGCTAGTCACCCGAACAAACTCGGGCTTGGTGCGCATGGTGGCCAGATCCAAGGACCCGGTGTACCCCATGGCAGAGCGCAACCCGCCCATCATTTGATGCACAATAGCCGACAACGGTCCTTTGTAGGGGACGCGCCCCTCGATTCCTTCTGGTACCAGTTTTTCAGCGCCTTGACTGGCATCCTGGAAATAGCGGTCGGAAGAGCCTTGCGTGCGCGCCATGGCGCCCAGCGAACCCATGCCGCGGTAAGACTTGTAGGTACGCCCCTGGTAGAGCTCAACCTCGCCCGGCGCCTCTTCTGTACCGGCAAACATGGAACCCATCATTAAGCAGTGGGCGCCGGCAACTACAGCCTTGGAGATATCGCCTGAAAAGCGAATACCGCCGTCGGCGATAACGGGGACATCGGTATCCTTGAGCGCGGCGGCGACATTGGCAATGGCGGAGATTTGCGGCATACCCACACCGGTTACGATGCGAGTAGTGCAAATGGAACCTGGGCCGATGCCCACCTTGACGCCATCGGCGCCCGCCTCAACCAATGCCTTGGCGGCGTCACCGGTGGCGATATTGCCGCCGATGACCTGCATATTGGGGTACATTTCTTTGATGCGGCTGACTCGGTTTAATACGTTGCGCGAATGGCCGTGCGCAGTATCGACCACCAAGACGTCAACGCCCGCGTCCACCAGCGCTTTAACGCGGTCGTCGGTATCGGGGCTGGTGCCCACAGACGCCCCCACCCGCAGCCGGCCGGCCGGATCTTTACAGGCGTTAGGGAAATTTTCTGCCTTGCTAATATCCTTGACGGTGATCAAACCACGCAGTTCGAATTTGTCGTTTACAACTAACACTTTTTCAATGCGGTGTTTGTGCAGCAGCCCGCGTACCACCTGCGGCGACTCGCCCTCTTGAACCGTTACCAATTGATCTTTAGGCGTCATAATACTGGCAACTTTGGCGCCCATATTGGTTTCGAAACGCACGTCGCGACCCGTCACAATACCGACCAGATCACCATTTTCCAGCACTGGCACGCCAGAGATATTATTGGCGCGCGTCAACGCAACCAAGTCGGCGATGGTGGCGTTGGCATCAATGGTGATGGGATCTTGCACCACACCGGCCTCAAATTTTTTCACCTTGCGCACCTCTAGAGCCTGCTGCTCAATAGACATGCTCTTGTGAATAATACCGATACCGCCCTCTTGCGCCATAGCGATAGCCAGGCGCGATTCGGTCACCGTATCCATAGCTGCCGAAACCAGGGGGATATTCAATTGAATACCGCGGGTCAATTGTGTCTTTAACGATACGTCTTTCGCTGTGATATCCGAATAGCCGGGCACCAGCAGCACGTCATCAAATGTCAAAGCTTCCTGTGCAATTCGCAACATAGTTTGCAGCCAACCTTAGTAAATAGAAGGTCCAGAAGGTAAACGGCGAATTATAACGCTTTGAATCTACTGGGTAAATGGGAACTTAACATATAGCTTAACAGGCTAGCATGACCTCCGAATGACGCTCGCACACGACGGCGCTTGCCGCTATAGTGCCGCCATCCCCCTGCCAGTGGACCCGCAATGACTCAAGTAGACCGCCAAATACTGACCGTCACCCAGCTCAACCGCCTGGCTAGGCAGCTCCTGGAGACCCACCTGTCGCTGTTGTGGATTGAAGGCGAAATCAGCAATCTAGCCCGGCCTGCGTCTGGACACTGCTACTTCACTCTAAAAGACGCCAGCGCCCAGATCCGCTGCGCTATGTTTAAAAACCGCAGTCATTACCTTCGTATCACCCCTCAAAACGGCATGAAAGTACTGATTAGGGGGCGTGTTAGCCTGTACGAAGGCCGGGGTGACTACCAGCTGATAGTGGAGCACATGGAAGATGCTGGCCTTGGCGCCTTGCAGCGGGCCTATGAAGCACTGCGCGACAAGCTGGCACAAGAAGGCCTGTTCAGCGACACACGCAAACGCCCACTGCCGCTACCGGCACGCCACATTGCCCTAGTGACCTCCGCGTCAGGCGCTGCACTGCAAGATATTCTCGCCGTCTTCAAGCGCCGATGGCCAGGGCAACCACTCACGCTAATCCCCGCATTAGTGCAAGGCAACGAGGCCGTCGATCAGCTCATTCGCGCCATAACGCTGGCAAACCGCGCGAATTTGTTTGACGTCATCCTATTGGCGCGCGGGGGAGGCTCACTAGAAGATCTGTGGTGCTTCAACAACGAAAACTTGGCCCGAGCTATAGCGGCCAGTGCACTACCCATTATTACCGGCATCGGTCACGAAACAGACACAACGATTGCCGACTTTGCGGCAGATTTTCGGGCACCTACCCCGACGGCTGCGGCTGAACTCCTGTCGCCAGATATAAATACTTGGGACCAGAAAAGCCGCACACTGGCAAAGCGCCTCATTCAACACACTCAGCAAAAAGTATTGCAGGCGAAACAGCAACTCAACTTTTACCAACACAGATTGAGTCGGTGCCAACCAAGATTGGAGAATCACGCCCAAGCCGTCGATCACCAAGCTATTCAGCTCACTAAACTGGTAGCACTGCGTTTGCAGTCCACTAAACAGCGCCTGCACCAACTACAAAGTCAACTGCAACGTCTACACCCTGTACAACAAATGACGCGCGCGGAAGTAGAGTTCAACCAGCTGCGGGGACGCTTACTTATTGCCAGCCCGCATCGCCCTATCACCGCAATGCAACGGCAATTAGCTCAAACAAACGAGCGCTTATTTCGCGCAATTGACATTACCTTGCAGCGCAATGGCCAGTCATTCGCCGCACAAGTCAAAAGCCTGCACAATCTCAGCCCACTGCAAACCTTACACAGAGGCTTTTCCCTGGCAAAAAAACCCTCGGGAGAACTGTTGCGCGACAGCCGGCAGGTTACTTTTGGCGTGCGTGTATTGGGGCGCTTAGCCAATGGCGAGCTTTGCACCACCGTCGACGGCGTGACGCTTGCCGATTTAGATTAAAAACGCCACTATCGCACTACTTTAGCGCTACATTGGACCCCCATTATGGAAAGCCTGATCATTCTTGCCGCATTCGCCTTTGGTTTTGCCGCTCGGCAAGTGGGGCAACCCCCGTTGGTGGGATACCTAATCGCGGGGTTTGCGCTGGGGTTTGCTGGCTTTAAAACCGGCGAAACTATCGAAATTATTGCCAATACTGGCATTTCCTTGATGCTTTTTATCATTGGATTAAAGCTCGATATAAAAAGTTTACTGAAGCCTGAAATCTACCGTTCGACGCTGGAACACTGCCTCACATTTGGTGGCATTTGCTTCGCTTTTATCCTTTTTCTGGGCATATTGGGCCTACCTCTGGTCTCCGACGTCAGCTGGGAGCAAGCCGCACTGATCGCCTTTGCGCTGAGTTTTAGCTCCACTGTATGCGCCGTAGCCATGCTCGAAGAGCGCGGCGAATTTCGCGTCCGTCACGGGCAGTTGGCCGTGGGAATTCTAATCGTCCAAGACATTATTGCCGTACTGTTTCTATCTATTTCCAAAGGCGAAATTCCCTCACCTGCAGCCTTGCTTCTACCATTATTGTTTTTTGCGCGTCCACTGTTAAGCCGGATACTTAAGGCCAGCGGCCACGACGAAGTATTAATTCTTGCAGGTATCATTCTGACCTTTTCCGGCAGTTTACTTTTTGAACTGGTTGGCATGAAAGCTGACCTGGGCGCGCTGGTATTTGGCATGCTACTCAGTGGCGATAAGAAGTCCGGTGAACTGGCCAAGTCCATGATCAGCTTTAAAGACATCTTTCTGATCGGCTTTTTCCTGAATATTGGCCTTGCCGCAAGCCCGACGCTGGATATGCTGGGAATAGGCTTATTGCTGTGCCTGCTGCTACCTCTAAAGGGCGCTGCCTTCCTACTGATTCTCTCGCGCTACAAGATGCGGGTTCGTACCGCATTGCTGGCGGGCTTAGCACTCACGCAATACAGCGAGTTTGGCCTGATCGTAGCCGCATTGGCGCTAAAACTAGAATGGCTATCTGAAAGCTGGATGACGACGATCGCCATTGCTGTGGCTATTTCATTTGCACTATCAACGCTAATCAACGGTCGCTCCCACCAGCTCTACAGCCGGTTTAAGACAGAGCTAAAGCGCTTTGAACGCGACTTAGAAACCGATGACGACCCGCAGTGCCCGGCCCGCTCCGTCGACGTACTTATTGTTGGCATGGGTCGGGTAGGCTCAGGCGCCTACGACACGGTAGAAACACAATACAACCTTAAGGTATGCGGCGTAGATACTGATAAAAGCAAAATTCAAAAACACATCGCCAACGGCCGCCGAGTCATCTACGGTGACGCAGAAGATGCCGACTTCTGGGAAGGTTTACGCGCTACACAATTTAAGCTTGTAATGTTCACCATGCCCTCACTTTCTGAAATGGTCGACGCAGTGGAGCAGCTTAGACACTCAGGCTACAAAGGCAAAGTGGCCGCTGTGGCCAAACACGAAGATGAGCGCCAAGCCATGAAAGCCGCCGGTGCAGACGTAGTATTTAACTACTATGCCCAGGCCGGCGCGGGTTTTGCGGAGCACACGCTGTCAAACCTTATGGATACGCTACCGCAAAAACCGGCAATGGCGACAGATTAGATAGCTGGCAAATAGCCAACATTGTTGTTTACATTGTCTGCTGCCTATCCGAGGACCCAAAGCGCTCAACATTTGCGGCCAATGCCTCAATGATTCGACACAGCTGCTCCAATAGCAATGTCTCTTGGAGCATCTCCGTGAGAACCTCTTCGCGCAATCCGGCGGCCGAAAGACCAGGCGCATTAAACAAATTCTTCGGGCGATGCAGAAGCAGTACAATATTTTGCCCGCTAATACTGATCTCTGGTGCAGCCACATCCAACTGCTGTATCAGCTCTTTGAGCTGATTAAGTAAGGGCAAAGTAAAGACCTGCCGTGCAAAATTCGAATCTTGTGCGTAGATATCATAGCGATCCGCCAAAGGGTTGGCTTCTATCGTTTGTTTATACTTGGCATCCAAGGGTTTTGGCTGCATCCAACCTAATAGCTTGCCCCAGTTGTACTGCATCACGGCAACTGTCTTGGAACTCCGGCTTAACTTGGCTTTAGCTACGACTCCAGCAAAAACTGTACTACGCTCGCGCTCGCCTTTATTTACACGGTACTTGGCCAGACTGCATTCAACCAGCTCAATGGCTATGTGTGCGCCTTGGTAACGAAAGTAGTCCTCTTGGGCAATAAGTTCGGGCGCGTGGGCCGGCACAATTCGGCTATCAGCCAGCTCCGCCATATCAATATATCCGTACCGCTCATAGTGGAAGTTTGGCAAATGGTGCAATAGCTCTGGGGCAAGATTTGCCACAAAGGCTTGCTTAAAGCGCACACTCGGTTTGAGCACATAAACCGTGGTGAAAATCACACTAAGCACCAATAGCAATGGACCGATATAAACGATGAGCACGCAACTTCCTAAAATAGCTAAGCCGCCAATCAACTTGATTCGATTTTGGACGCGTAGCTCTCGCTGTCGAACCTGTTCAATTTTTCGCCAAGCGGGCTCCGCTAATTTTTGATAGGCCGCGACTAACTCCGGTGCAACCTCCAGCTTTAGCCGTTTACGCTTAAAGCGCAATACTCCGTGAACAATAAAGTCTACCAGCGACTCTATAGCCAGGTTAATGGCACGCCGATTCTGGTCGCGTGCACTGAAGGATGCGTAAGGTGAAGGCTTATTTATAGAAACGTCCATATAAATTTTCCCTATTTATTGAATTCTATTCACTTTCACCTAACATCTTAGCGAGAACTTGGCCTGAAAGCATCGCAACAAGTCGCACCGCGTACATCTGTAACTATTCGCAACGACATAGCCTGCCACGGCTTGATTGGAAGTAAATATTGCAGCTGTGTGGCGCCAACGCTATTGATTGCTCCCCCCTAGAGTCAGAATGAATCACCTGCTGGCTTACCCGGTAAGGATTGAATTTGTAGAACTTGCGCAATATATCTGTAGCGTATTTGTAAAGCCGTAGGCAGCCCACAGGCGGCGCGCCAAGGATGGCGCTCTAGCAGGTTGCGAGCAACGCTCGCACTACAAGCGCAGCGCAGGAGAACAGCTCTAGCTGGCCCGAAGGGTGAGCCGTACAACGGCGAATCATCGCTGCGCGACGCTGACGCGCCCCTACGCCGAGCTTACAGCACAGGCTAGGTCGCATGGGCCCGATAGTTAGTGAACGTAAAAAATCGTTTTCCAAAAAAACAAAACCCCCGCTGGATTCCAGCGGGGGTTTTCTTTTTTAGAAGCTTGACGACCGGCTGTCGCCGGCCCGGCCCAATGCATAGCATTGGGCGTTCGCCATTCGCAAATTGTCATTTGCGTCGCTGCGCGACCATGGCTCACCCTACGACCGCCATGGATGGCGGAAGTGCCGTAAATGCAGGAGCTTTTTACGGCCTCCCGCAGATGTATTGGCAGTAGAACTTAATCAATATGTAAATAAAAAGGGCCACCCGATTGGGTGGCCCTTGTTATTTAGAAGCTTGACGATGTCCTAC
>NZ_JBTUOC010000046.1:0-14363 GCF_058345725.1 Simiduia sp.
TGCCGTGGATTCCAGCTGCGACCTACCACCAGAGTTCATTCGCAAGCACGGGATTGAAATTCTGCCCATTTACATTCACCACGCGGATGGTACCTACCAAGATACCCGCGACCCATTCACCATGAAATCCTTTTATCAGGAACACAGCCGCGTACGCTACGGCAACGCGCAATCAGAACCTCTGTCTGTTTCTGATATCAGCGCTATTTTTGAGTCTCAGTTTTTGCCCAAGTACGATCGCGTCAATGTCATCACCATTAACAGCCGCAAAAGCCAGGTATACAATCGCGTGACCGAAGCGGCCATGATCAACGAGCCCAAGTTCCGCGACAAGTCGCAGCGCGATACACCATTTCGCATTCGCATGCTCGACAGCTACTCCATGTTCAGCGGCCACGCCGTCCTGGTCTGCGAATTTGCCAAGCTAATACACGAACAACGCGAGCCGCAAGCCAAAGCCATTGCGCGCGTTAATGCCCTACGCGATAAGGTGTACGGTTACATAGTGCCCTTTGATTTGTCCTATATGCGCGAGCGCCGCAATTTGCGCAAAGGCGACCACAAAATTAGCTGGCTTTCCTACAAGCTGGCAGAAGCCTTTGGCATCAACCCGGTCATTGAACTACACAAAGGCGACACCCACGCATTTAAAAAGCCAAAGGGCTATCACAATGCAATACAGGAGCTGCTAGACCACGCCCGCAGCTCTATCCTCTCTGGGTTGGCCACAGATACTATTGTCATGAGCTACGGCGGCCTGCTCGAAGACATCCAAGACTTACCCGCACTGGTGGAATTCCGACAGTTTGCCAAGCAAAAAGGGGTGCGCACCATGCTATCGATGATGTCGGCCACCGCCGCAGTGAATGTAGGCCCCAAGGCATTTTCGCTCGCCTTTGCGCGCGAAGACCACTGAACGCCAATGCACTTACCTACCCCATAAAAAAGGCCTGCAATTGCAGGCCTTTTTTATCCATCAATGATCAATCGTTGATCCTTGACACGCTTACATACCGGAAACCATGGAAATCATAACCCCCGCAGCCACAGCCGAGCCGATAACTCCGGCCACGTTGGGCCCCATGGCGTGCATCAGCAAAAAGTTCTGCGGGTTCGCTTCCAGTCCTAACTTGTTAGACACCCTGGCTGCCATAGGCACAGCAGATACCCCGGCCGAACCAATCAAAGGGTTTATGGGCATATTGCTAAAGCGGTTCATCAACTTCGCCATTAATACCCCTGCAGCGGTACCAATCCCAAAGGCGACAATGCCCAAAATCAAAATACCCAGTGTTTTAGGGTCTAAGAATTTGTCGGCGGCGAGTTTCGAGCCCACCGACAGCCCCAGGAAAATTGTGACAATGTTGATCAAAGCATTCTGCGCAGTGTCGCTTAAACGCTCAACAACACCGCACTCGCGCATCAAATTACCCAGACAAAACATGCCCAACAGCGGCGCGGCCGATGGCAGCACCAAGGCCACCAAAATCACCAGCAGCAGCGGGAACACAATTTTTTCCCTGCGCGACACCACGCGCAGCTGGGTCATTTTAATTTTGCGCTCTTCGGGCGTGGTCAGCGCCCGCATAATGGGCGGCTGAATCAAAGGCACCAAAGCCATGTAAGAGTATGCCGCCACCGCAATGGCTCCCAAGAGATCGGGCGCCAGAATACTGGTGACATAAATGGCCGTCGGACCATCAGCCCCGCCAATAATGCCAATGGCCGCGGCTTCTTTAATGCTGAAATCCATCACCCCCAGCGCCGACAGCCCCACGGCACCGATCACCGTGGCAAAAATTCCAAACTGCGCCGCCGCCCCCAAAAATAAAGTGCGCGGATTGGCCAGTAGCGGGCCGAAATCCGTCATGGCACCCACCCCCATAAAAATCAACAGGGGTGCCACTCCACTGGCAATTGCCACCGTGTAAAACTGGTACAACATGCCATCGGCATAGTTGAAATCCATCGCCACTTGCACGGCGGCAACGTGTGCGGCAGCACTGGCCTGATGATAAGCCTCCAGCAGCTGGTGCGGGCTTTCATACACCACCCCCAGCACCTGGGCCAGAGCGGCCATCACTTCGGGTTTTGCGAAATAGATGGCGTTTTCAACGGCAGACAACGCCAAACCCGCACCGGGAATGTTTGCCAAGATACCGCCGAACCCAATGGGCACCAACAGCAATGGCTCAAAACCTTTGCGGATCGCTAAAAACAATAACGCCATGCCCACCACAATCATCGCAAACTGACCCGTCTGCATATGGTAGATACCGGAGTCGCGCCATAACACTAACAATGCGTCCATGATGTCTCCTAGGCAATGCTTAACAAAGTATCGCCAACGGCAACGGAGTCGCCTTCTTTGACGGAGATTTCACCCACAATACCGGCCTTGGGCGCGCTGACTTCGGTCTCCATTTTCATGGCTTCCAACACAACAATGGGCGCACCCTCTGCCACTTGCTGCCCGGGTTTAACCAACACGCGGAAAATATTGCCGGCCAAAGGCGCAGGCACTGGCTCGCCGCCGGCAGGCACCGCAGCTGAGCCAGTGGCACCGCTGGATGTTGCGCCCCCCACTGGTGAAACGCCTGTGAGATCGCCACCTTCTGCCACAGTCACCGTGTATTGTTGGCCCTCTACGGTCACGGTATAGACTTCATCGCCCGCATCGTTTTTCACCGGCGCCTTACTTTTGCCAGTCGGCACCGGCTCAAAGGCCTCGGGGTTGCCGCGGTTGGCCAGAAATTTCAAGCCAATTTGCGTGAACAAGGCATAGGTCAATACGTCGTCGATTTCGTTTTCACCCTTGGCCAGGGTAATGCCTTTTTCCTTTGCCACTTCGCGCAGCTCGGCTACTAACTTGTCCATTTCTGGTTCAATCAGATCCGCCGGGCGACAGGTAATGGCCTGCCCACCGTCTAATACGCGCTGCTGTAATTCAGCGTTGACCGGCGCGGGCGTTGCGCCGTATTCGCCCTTCAGAACGCCTTGGGTTTCCTTAGAGATCGACTTGTAACGCTCGCCAGTCAGCACGTTCAACACCGCTTGCGTGCCGACAATTTGCGAGGTAGGCGTGACCAACGGAATAAAACCCAGGTCTTCGCGCACTTTCGGAATTTCGGCCAGTACCGCGTCAAACTTGTCGGTGGCGCCTTGGTCGCGCAACTGGCTCTCCATGTTAGTCAGCATGCCGCCCGGCACCTGGGCCACCAGAATGCGGCTGTCTACGCCGCGCAGAGAGCCTTCAAAGTTAGCGTATTTTTTGCGCACTTCGCGGAAATAGTTGGCGATATCTTCCAGCAGATTGATATCCAGACCGGTGTCGCGCTCGGTACCCTTCAGCATGGCCACCACCGATTCCGTAGGGCTGTGACCGTAGGTCATAGACATAGAAGAAATGGCGGTATCCACTGTGTCGATACCCGCTTCCACGCACTTGAGAATGGTGGAAGTAGACAAACCGGTAGTGGCGTGTGCGTGCAGCTGAATAGGAATGTTCACCGCCGCCTTCAGTTGCTTCACCAACTCGTAGCCCTCATAGGGGCGCAGCAGGCCCGCCATGTCTTTAATGGCGATGGAATCGGCACCCATGTCTTCGAGCTTGCGACCCATATCCACCCACATATCCAGGGTGTGTACGGGGCTAACGGTGTAAGAAATGGTGCCCTGCGCGTGTTTGCCCACCTGTTTGACTGCTTTCAGCGCTGTCTCCAGGTTGCGCACATCGTTCATGGCGTCGAACACGCGGAACACATCGACTCCATTGTGGGCGGCGCGCTCCACAAATTTTTGCACCACGTCGTCGGCGTAGTGGCGGTAGCCCAGAATATTTTGACCGCGAAACAGCATTTGCTGCGGCGTATTGGGCATGGCCTTTTTCAGTTCGCGAATGCGATCCCACGGATCTTCACCCAGGTAGCGGATGCAGGCATCAAAGGTGGCTCCGCCCCAGGTTTCCAGCGACCAAAAGCCAACCTTGTCCAGTTTTTCGGCGATGGGCAGCATATCGTCTATACGTAATCGGGTGGCAAACAACGACTGGTGTGCGTCTCGCAACACCACATCAGTTATGCCGAGTTTCTTTTGGCTGGCTGTCATGGGTAGACCCTTTTCATGGTTCTTGTGTTAATCACCCGAGGGTGATGCTGTCCGAATATTCTGTGTTTAGCGTTTGCGGTGTTGCGCGATGGCTGCTTCTATCACGGCCAATGTGCGTGCATCCACGGCAGCGGGTGCGGCAGCCGGCGGCGGCATCACCTTTTCCTGTTCTGGGAAATAGCGGGTCATAAACCGCGACATCACCACGGTTACGCACACCAGTGTGCTCAGGAACACGATCACCGTGCCCATGCCAAACACCATTAAATCGACGCCCTGCTGGACGATATCCTGCTGCATATTTCTCTCTCCGCAAAGATTGCCGGGCCCCTTGGCGAGGTCGGCGGCGCCTATGAAACCAAATTTCGAGAAAATCTACAAAATTCAGTAACATGGGAAACCAAATCACCGGCAAAATAGCACTATTCCCACCTTAACTGGTGAAATAACACACACAATAGCGCCAGTTTCGTTAAGATGCGCGCCCCGACCCCGAATTAACCGCCATGACGACCCCAAAAGCCGAGCCACAGATTGCCCTGGCGCCGATGGAAGGCGTGGTGGACTACCCCCTGCGCAGCCTATTAACCGAGCTTGGGGGTATCGATAGCTGCGTGACTGAATTTGTCCGCGTCACCGACCAAACCCTACCCCGCAAAGTATTTACCCGCCTGTGTCCCGAACTGTTGAGCGTCGACGATATCTCGCGCACACCCAGCGGCACACCGGTGGCGGTGCAGCTGCTGGGCGGCAAACCTGAGTGGCTGGCCCGCAATGGCCGCAAAGCAGCGCAACTGGGCGCAGCCGCCGTCGATATCAACTTTGGCTGCCCCGCCAAAACCGTCAATCGCCACGACGGCGGTGCCTGTTTGCTGCAAACGCCCGAGCGGGTGTTTGATATTATCAGGGCCACGCGCCAAACCGTGCCCGCCGATACGCCGGTCACCGCCAAAATACGGCTGGGTTACAGCGACCGCAGCAACTACCTGGAAATAGCCCAGGCCGCAGCTGAGGCCGGCGCCGATCGATTAACCGTGCACGCACGCAGCAAGGCCGACGGCTACCGTCCACCCGCCTATTGGGATTGCGTGGGCCACATACAGGCTGCCGTCTCGCTACCGGTGGTAGTCAACGGCGATATCTGGTCCGTGGCCGACTACCACCGCGCCCGGGCCGAAAGCGGCTGTCAGGACGTCATGATCGGCCGCGGCATTCTGTCCTGCCCCGATCTGGCGCGGCAGATAAAGGCCAGCCTGCGCGGCGAAGACTACCAACCACTTTCCTGGCTGGCGGTGGCTCGATTAGTGCACCACCACTACGCCATCAGCAAACCCCTGTTTCCCAAAAAGTACCTGGGCAACCGCCTAAAACAGTGGCTGGCGCATTTGAAACGCCACTACCCAGGTGCACAGGTGTTTTTCGACAAGGTCAAAACCCTGCGCGATGAGGCCGCCATCGACCAGTGCTTTAACGCGCTGTTTGAATCTGAGCAGTAACGCCCAGCGCTCGCTTAAACCGCCTAAATCCGGTCACTGATCGAATACCGCCCTTGCAATCCAAGCGAAAACCCCCAACCCTGCATCATCACCTACCGCTTTTACGACGGATATTACATGGACGCGCCCGTACACCCATCGCCTGCCCCCCTACCTCAACCCACCGCAGATATCGCCGCCACCGATGCCGAGCAAACACCACCGAAAGATCTGCGCATATTGTTATCCCTGTGGCCCTTTCTCAAGCCCTACGGCGGCGTGCTGCTGGGTGCGGCACTGGCGCTGATCTTTACCGCCGGCACCACCTTGTTGCTGGGCCAGGGCGTTAAGATGCTGATCGACGAAGGCTTTGTATCGGCCTCTGCCAGCCAACTAAATCAGGCGGTGGGCTTCATCTTTCTCATTACCGGCTTGATTGCTGTGGGCACCTTTGCGCGCTTTTATCTGGTCTCCTGGCTTGGCGAAAGGGTCACAGCGGACATTCGCGCGGCGGTGTTCAATCACCTGGTGACCCTGCACCCCAGCTACTTTGAAACCAATAAGAGCGGCGAAATCATGTCGCGGCTCACCACCGACACCACCTTGCTGCAAACCATCATTGGCTCGTCGCTGTCGATGGCCTTGCGCTCGTCGCTGACCTTTACCGGCGCCTTAATACTGCTGCTGGTGACCAACCTGAAGCTCACCGCCATGGTGTTGCTGTGCGTACCGCTAGTGATAGTGCCGCTGCTGTATTTCGGCCGCAAAGTGCGCAACCTGTCGCGCCAAAGCCAAGACTCCATCGCCGACGTAGGCACCTACGCCGGTGAAATTATTCGCCAGATTAAAACCGTGCAAAGTTTTACCCGCGAGCAGGCCGAGCAACAGGCCTTTGGGCGCGAGGTAGAACGGGCATTCAACGTGGCCAGGGCGCGCATTAAACAGCGCTCCGTGCTCATAGCCGCCGTGATTGTCATGGTGTTTGGCGCCCTCTCCACCATGCTGTGGGTAGGAGGCATGGATGTTATCGAGGGCCGGATGTCGGGCGGTGAACTGGGCGCCTTTGTATTCTATGCGGTAATGGTGGCCTCGGCGGTGGCCACTATCTCCGAAGTGTACGGCGACTTGCAACGCGCCGCCGGCGCCACCGAACGGTTATTGGAGCTGCTGGGCGCACCCTCGCTCATCAAAGCACCTCAAGCGCCTGTGTCGCTGCCGCACCAGCCGCTCCCCATTCACTTTCAGGATGTCAGCTTTAGCTACCCCTCACGCCCCGACCAATTGGCATTGAATGGCATCAATCTTGAAATAGCTGCCGGCGAGGTGATCGCCCTGGTGGGCCCCTCGGGCGCCGGCAAATCCACGGTATTTGAGCTGCTGTTGCGCTTTTACGACCCACAATCAGGTCGCATTTGCCTAGGGGGCGCACCGCTGCCAACACTGGCACCCGAGGCCCTGCGCCAACACATGGCACTGGTGCCGCAGCAGCCGGCCCTGTTCACCGCCGATGTGCGCTATAACATCGGCTACGGCAATCCCGGCGCCACCGATGCGCAAATTCTGGCCGCCAGCCAGGCCGCCTTTGCCCACGAGTTCATCGAACAGCTGCCCGACGGCTACCAAAGCAACCTGGGCGAACAGGGTGTGCGGCTCTCCGGCGGCCAGCGCCAGCGCGTTGCCATCGCACGGGCCATTCTGAAAGACCCCAGCCTGCTATTGCTCGACGAAGCCACCAGCGCGCTGGATACCGAGAGCGAGCGCAAAGTACAGGTGGCGCTGGAACGCCTGATGCAAAACCGCACCACGCTGATCATTGCGCACCGGCTAGCCACGGTGCTGCACGCAGATCGCATTGTGGTCATGGATAAGGGCCAGATTGTGGCTGTGGGCAAGCACCAGACCCTGCTCAAGACATCGCCGCTCTACCAGCGCCTGGCCGAACTACAATTCAACGACGAGCGCGCGTAATGGCTGGCGCAACTGGCCGGCCAATCAGTTATACTCGCGCACCTTTTTTAACTAGCTTGAGGAAATGCCGTGTTTAGCCAACTTGGTCTGGACGATCGACTTATCAAAGCCCTGGAAGCCCAGACCATCACCGAGCCCACCGACGTTCAGGCCGCCGCCATGCCCGTGGCACTGGCCGGCAATGACCTGCTGGTGATGTCGGAAACCGGCAGCGGCAAAACCCTGGCATTTTTACTGCCGCTCGTTCAGCAGCTGCTGACCAGCCCCATCGATCGCAATGCCGGTACCTTGGCATTGATCATGGCGCCAACCCGCGAGCTGGCCAAGCAGCTGCTCAAAGAAACCAAACAAATTCTGAAGTTTACGCACCTGAAGGTGGGCATTGTCAGCGGCGGCGACGATTACAAATTCCAGGCCGCGCAATTGCGCAAAAACCCGGAAATTCTAATTGCCACTCCGGGCCGCTTGCTCGAGCATTTCAACCGCAATCTGCCCGCCATGGACGACTTGCAGGTGCTGGTGCTAGATGAAGCCGACCGAATGCTCGACATGGGTTTTCACGACGACATGGTCGCCATCGCCGCCAAGCTCAACGCCGAGCGCCGCACCTGGCTGTTTTCCGCCACCCTGTCGCACGCGGGCGTGGGCACCCTGGCCGGTCAACTCACCCGCAACCCGGAAAAGGTCAGTCTGTCTACGGGCCGCCAAACCCAAACCAATATTCACCAGCAGGTTATTCTGAGCGACGGCCAGAATCACAAACAAAAAACCATTGCACACCTGCTGAAAAGCACCGACTACGAACAGGCCTTGGTATTCACCAACACCCGTGTGCAGGCCGATCACCTGTGCCAGTATCTGCGCGGCCAGGAAATTAAAACCGGCGCCATTCACGGCGACATGACCCAAGACGATCGCAATAAAGTGATGGAACTGATGCGCAAGGGCCACGTAAAAGTACTGGTGGCCACCGATGTGGCCGCGCGCGGCATCGACATCGGCGGCATTGAGCTGGTGGTCAACTTCGACATGGCGCGCAACGGCGACGACTACACCCACCGCATTGGCCGCACCGGGCGCGCCGGCGCCGACGGGCGCGCAATCAGCTTCATTACGCCGCAGGAATGGAACTTAAAAGCAGGCGTCGAGCGCTACCTGAGTACGCGCTTTGAAATTATCAGCCTGCCCGGCTTTGAATCGCGCTACACGGGCCCGGATAAAGTAAAAACCTCTGGCAAAGCCGCCGGCCCGAAAAAAGCCGATCGCAAAGCCGCGCAGGAGCGCGCTGCCAAGAAAAAAGCCAAAGACAGCAAGGTGAAAGTGCGCGAACGCGATCAGAAAAATATTGGCAAGCGCCGCCAACCCAAGGCGGTACCCAATTTGGGCGACGGTTTTGCACCGCCAAAAATCACGCGCAAAATAGCACCCGATAGCAACGAAGCCGATTAACTTACCTGGTTGCGAAAAAGCGCGTGAACTGGCCGGCTCCATAGCCAGATAAACATATGCAGTTTGGCGACGTCACCTTCACCTAAATCCTCAAGGGCAGCGCAAAGCTGCCCTTGATCGTCTCGGCAATGTTTAGCCCCGCAGTTTAACCCTCCGATCGATCACCGTGGCGTTTGCCCTTGCGAGCCTGACGCTGGGCCATGAGCTCATCCATTTTCACCTGCTGCTCGGGCGTCAAGATCGCGCGCATGGCCTGCATGTGTTGGCTTTTTTCCACCATGTGTTGGCTCACCTGCGCGGCAATCACATCGGCCTGTGCTTTCAGCTCTGCCTCGCTCGCACCCGCCTTGGCCAGTTCTTTCAAAGCCTTGCGCTGTTCGTGGAGCGCCTTGCGCTCGGCTTTTAAGGTATCGCGCTTAGCCGCGCGCAGGGCCTTCAGTTGTTCGACCTGTGCTTCAGTCAAAGCCAGCGCTTCGGTGAGATGCGCCAACCGCCGCTCGGCCTTTGGCCCCGCTTCGGCAAAGGGTGGGTGGTCGCAGCCTTTCATAGAGGGCTCAGCGTGAGAAACCCCAGCCGAGACCGTCAGCAATACCGCTGCGGCCATCGCTGAAACTGCTGTAAAACGCTTGATAGTGTTTCGCATTGATCTTCTCCTCGGTAAACAATGCATATTGGGCGTGCATTGCCATACTAGCGCCGCCTTGCGTAAAGCGGCGCTAAGCGCGGTAAACTACTGTTAAGAAAGGTAATCCCGCGCCCAATTGCCCGGCGCTCAGGTGAAAATACTACTCACAGCAGTTAAGACAGCGAACGACACTATGCATTCCCTACTCTTGGTAGATGACGATCTCGAGCTTTGCGAACTCCTGGCCAGTTACTTGAGCGCCGAAGGCTTCGAGATCACTTGTCGCCACAATGGCCTGGAAGCGGCCAAATTATTGGCCGACACCAGTTTCTCGCTCATCGTATTGGACGTGATGATGCCGGAGCTCAACGGCATGGCGCTACTCAAGCAACTGCGCGCGCACGACAGCACGCCGGTGTTGATGCTCACGGCCAAAGGCGATCCGGTGGATAAAATTTTAGGGCTCGAACTGGGCGCCGACGACTACCTGGCCAAGCCCTGCAATCCGCGCGAATTGCTGGCGCGCATCAAGGCTATTTTGCGGCGCACTGAATCCCCCAATGCTCAACCCGACACCGCGCTTGGCGTGGGCGAGCTGCAATTACACCCCGGCAATCGCACCGGGTTTTACGGTGCCACCAAGCTCGATCTCACGGGCGCCGAGTACACAGTGCTGTCGCTGTTAATGGCCTCGGCGGGTCAGGTGCTCTCCAAAGATACACTCACCGAACAGGCCCTCGGTCGCAAGCTGACCGCCTACGACCGCTCCATCGATGTGCACGTCAGCAATATCCGCAAAAAGATTCAGCAGGCCGGTGGCGACAAAGACCTGATCATAAATATTCGCGGTGCCGGCTACATGCTAACCCGAGATAGCAGCCAATGATTCGCCTGTTTTGGAAGGTTTTTCTGGGCTTTTGGCTGGCCACTGTGCTCATCATTCTGGGCACCGCGCTGGTGATTCACAAGCTCGACCCGGGCGGTTTCCCAAAGCCCGCCAGGGCCCCCCTGTTTAACCAAGACCCCCATGCCATGCGCATTCTGCACCTGGCCACCCGCGACGCCGTCAACTCCACAGAAGCGGAATTTGTGCACCGCCTGCGCACCATGCCGCCCTGGGCGCTGCGCTCCGTATATGTGGTCAACAGCCAGGGCAACGACCTGCTTGGCAGACAGCTGCCACGCCCCGTCGAAGAACTGATCCGCAACCTGGATCACCAACGGCCCTTCCAGCGTCTGGACCGACGCAAGCGCCAGTTCTTTGGCCGCTTGGTGCAGTTGGAAGACGGCCAGATTATGCGCATGGTGGTGTCCTCACAGGATGGCCAACCCAACCTGCTGCTAAAGCTTTTCCTCATAAATTTCTGGCCGATTTTCTTAGTGTCGGTGTTAGTAAGCGGCAGCTTGAGCTACTTGCTGGGCCGCTACCTGGCAAGGCCGGCAGAGGTGCTGAAAAACGCCACCCAGCGTTTGGCCGAAGGGGATTTTGACTATCGCGTTGCGCCCCAAATGAAACACCGGCGCGATGAGATGAGCAGCCTTGCCATCGCCTTTGACCAGATGGCCGAACAGCTGCAACAGTCCATGGCCACCCAACAGCGGTTGATTAAAGACGTATCCCACGAACTGCGCTCGCCGCTGATGCGTTTACAGTCAGCCCTGGGCATTGCCCATCAACAGGCAAACCCTGCATTGGCGGAACATATTGGCAAAGCGCAACAGGCGGCGGAATACTTGAACAACATAATCAGCGATATTTTGTCACTGCCCGTGAACGCCAATGAAGATTGGCCCCTGGAAGACGTGATAGACCTGCGCCTGCTGCTGGAAAGCCTCATCCAGGAACTGTCGCCTCAGGCACAGGCTAAAAACATCCGGTTTAAGTTTATCGCCCCACTGCCCGAAGAAGCCCTGGTACAAACGCGTAGCAATACGCTGGTGGGCGTGTTCGAAAATCTGTTCAGCAATGCTCTTCGACACACACCTGAGGGCGGCCAAATTTGCGTGACATTGACCCGAGTAGATAAACACTGGCAGGTGACTGTGACAGATACCGGCCCAGGTGTGCCGGAGGCAACGCTGGAGCAGTTATTTACGCCGTTTTACCGCACCGACGAAGCGCGCGACAGGCGCCAAGGCGGTGTGGGGCTGGGTTTAAGCATTGCTCGGCGCACCGTCAGCCTGCACGGCGGCACCATCAGCGCCGCCAATGCGCGCACTGGTGGCCTGACTATGACAGTGCAACTGCCCCTGAGAGACCAAGTAAACCCAGACGCCACCGATAGATAGCGCAAGCGTTCCGGCTGTCTGTTTGCACGCGGACTAGCCCGGCAGCTTAGTGACTTCCACGGCCAAGCCCATGTGGTCGGTGATGGCGGCGGCCTTATTGGAGCCGCCGTGCCCCACGGTGGAACCCTGCGACAGGTAGGCGACTTTAGTCAGGCGGATGGTAGCCGTATTGTAGACAGCCACATCGTACATCTGCTTCGCATTGCTATTAGTGCCGCCAAAAGATTTACCGTAGCTATCCATGGGCTCAACATCGCCACCTTGATGGGCGTTGGTAAATAGCGCGCCCACGGCTTTGCTCACGGCTTTTGGCGTAAAGCTCTCACTGGATTGATTGGTATCGCCCATGACCAGGTCGATGGCACCCTTGCCCGAGGCCACCAGTCGCTGGTTGATGTCTTGGTAAAAGCGTGCGGCCTTGTCTGCCGATTTGGCGATGGCATTGGGCACATGCACAAACACGACATTCACATTGCCACTTTTCACCGCCACCCAACCCATGCCGTAACCCAAGGGCTCGTGTACTGCGCTGAGATTGGCATGTACGCTAAAACTGTTACACGCCTTGCCCGTAGAAACCGCGCACACCAATTGGCCTGTGTGCATTTGGGTATCGTTCCATTCGCCGTGGCTCGCATCCATTTCGCCATACACCAGCAAATCACTGCTGCGGCCAAATTCGCGTACCAGGTGCTGATGGGTATCGCGCGCCTTACCTTCCACCAGGCTTAAAAATTGCCCCAGATCGTGCTGGCCTTTAGCCATATAGCCGACGGGCGCTGAGGGTACCAGCTGGGCCGGCCCGTGCACCGGCACATGGGGCGGCACACTGGCACCCGCCGTGGGCATGGACAGGCGCCAAGCGTCTGCATTGGCGGCCTGGCGATCGTGTGTTTCACGGGTAAAGCGCTGCGAATTGGCGGCGCCAACGCCGCGATTCTTGCTGGCATTGGCATTGAGTGATTGGTAGAAAAAAATTGGCATGAACCTTTCCTCGTTCGTTGAGCGCACAATGCGCCGTCCCTGACGTTGGCATGTCTGAATGCCCAAGACGAACTATTATTTACCCCCTAGCCTCTTCTGCCAACTGTTTCACCCACTTGGCACTGATAATGGCGTCTCATTTCACACATTGTCATACCAATGGTCCAAGGCTGCTGACTGCCTTTCCAGTCACAGAGCAATCAGTGGCGGCACTATGCCCCAGTGCGCCCCGTGTACAAAACTATGGGCACGGTTGGCAATTTCAATTTTCAACTTAGGCCGCTATTAACTATACCTATTGGATGTGACGGTTCTCCGGCGCCAGCCGAAACCCTGCGCAGCGCTCAGTTCATCAGCCAAACAATTTTTCAACGGAGTTTTCCATGACGCACAGTGATACCCCCTCCACAGGTAAATGCCCCTTTATGCACGGCGCACTCACGCGCACCGGCGGCACTGGCACTGCCAATGTGGATTGGTGGCCGAACCAGCTAAACTTAAAAATGCTGCACCAACACGATAAGAAATCTAACCCGCTGGGCGATGCTTTCGACTACAAGGCGGCCTTTAACAAACTCAACTTAAAGGCCACTAAAAAAGACCTGCACGCACTGATGACCGACTCCCAAGACTGGTGGCCGGCGGACTACGGCCACTATGGGCCGTTTTTCATTCGCATGGCATGGCACAGCGCCGGCACCTACCGCATGGGCGACGGACGCGGTGGCGCAGGCAACGGTTCTCAGCGCTTTGCGCCCACAAATAGCTGGCCGGATAACGTCAACCTCGATAAAGCCCGCCGTCTACTGTGGCCCATCAAACAAAAGTATGGCAATAAAATTTCCTGGGCCGACCTCATGATTCTCACCGGCAATGTGGCGCTGGAATCCATGGGCTTTAAGACCTTCGGCTTTGCCGGCGGCCGCGAAGACATTTGGGAACCCGAAGAAGATGTCTACTGGGGCTCAGAGAAGAAATGGCTGGACGACCAGCGCTACAGCGGCGACCGCGAGCTTGAAAATCCGCTTGCGGCGGTGCAGATGGGCCTGATCTACGTCAATCCCGAGGGCCCCAATGGCAACCCCGATCCCAAGGCTGCCGCGCGCGATATTCGCGAAACATTTGCACGCATGGCCATGGACGACTACGAAACCGTGGCCCTGGTGGCCGGTGGACACACTTTTGGTAAAACCCACGGCGCCGGCCCCGAGCACCACAAGGGCCCAGAGCCTGAAGCGGCACCCATTGAAGCCCAAGGCCTGGGTTGGCACAGCAACAAGGGCACCGGCCACGGCGAAGACACCATTTCCAGCGGCCTGGAAGGCGCCTGGACACCCACGCCCACCCAGTGGGACAACAGCTTTTTCGACACCTTGTTTGGCTACGAGTGGGAGCTGACCAAAAGCCCCGCCGGCGCCCACCAGTGGAAGCCCAAAGGCGATGCCGGCAAGGGCACCGTGCCCGAC
>NZ_JBTUOC010000047.1:0-25744 GCF_058345725.1 Simiduia sp.
TCTCGTTTCCCGCTCCAGATTCAGGTATCAAGACCTTTGGTACCCAAAAGCGCAGCTGACCAGGGCTGCGTTTTTTTTCCTAGGATATGAAGCAGTAGTTTCCGTCCCCGTCGTCGCGTGGCCTAGGACACCGCCCTTTCACGGCGGTAACAGGGGTTCGACTCCCCTAGGGGACGCCATTGCGGGAATAGCTCAGTTGGTAGAGCACGACCTTGCCAAGGTCGGGGTCGCGAGTTCGAGTCTCGTTTCCCGCTCCAAATTAAAAAAGCCAGTGCCTTTGCACTGGCTTTTTTTATGGTGAATTTGGTCTGCATGTCGCTGGATTTGCGACGTTTACCAAGCGTCAACTAGGGCTCCGGACGAGAGGCGCTATCGCCGGCGATCGGAGTTCGTCAAGGCGCCAGTTGACCGTGCCCTTGAAATTCTTAATGCAGCCCAAATATCTTGGCTTTCTCGGCGAGTAGGTCGAAGGGGACACCACGGCTATCGGCTTCATGGCGCGCTTCATCGAGCCGCTGGTAGTGTGCTATCTCTTCATCGGGCATGTATTGCAAGCAATCGCCGCCAAAAAACCAAAACAGATCGCGCGAAATGTTTGGCGTGAGCTGGGGCCAGGCGGCAACGATCTTAACCAGCAATGCCTGCCCCTGCTCGTAGTACGCCTCGTCAACTTTGGCACTTACCAGCTGTTTAAGTTGTTGCAGTATTTCCGCCTGTGTAGGCTCCTGTACGGGGCTCATGGCCAGCAATTTTTCTGCCACGCCGGCGAGTTCGTCAATCAGTGCGAGATGGTGTTGTAGGTAGGTAGTGGGTTGCGACATGCTCGGGCCTATAACTGTGTTTCGAGCATTGTAACCTTTTCGCTTTTAATTTTGGGCACATCAGACAGCAGAGGCCATATGACGGCACTAACAATTGAGCACCTTGAAAAAACCTACGCGGGCGGGTTTCAGGCCTTGAAAGGTATCAGTCTGGCCGTGGAGCCCGGGGATTTCTTTGCTCTGCTGGGGCCAAATGGCGCCGGAAAATCCACCACCATTGGTATCTTGTGTTCACTCGTGCGCAAAAGTGCCGGTAAGGTGAAGGTGTTTGGCATTGATATTGATGAAGATTTTTCGGCGGCAAAGCGCGAGATAGGTGTGGTGCCGCAGGAGTTTAACTTTAATCAATTCGAAAATGTGCTGGATATCGTGGTAAATCAGGCCGGCTACTACGGCTTGAGTCGCGCGGTAGCCTACGCGCGGGCAGAAAAATACCTCACTAAGCTGGGTTTGTGGGACAAGCGCAATCAGGCGTCTCGCAATTTGTCGGGGGGTATGAAACGCCGATTGATGATTGCGCGCGCGCTGGTGCACGAGCCGCGCCTGCTCATCCTGGATGAGCCGACCGCGGGTGTGGATATAGAGCTGCGACGCTCAATGTGGGATTTTTTGAAAGAGATAAACGCCGCTGGCACAACGATTATTCTCACCACCCACTATCTTGAAGAGGCCGAGAGTTTGTGCCGCAATATTGCGATTATCAATCACGGTGAGATAGTTCAAAAGACCAGCGTGAAGGCATTGCTAAAGCAGTTAAACAAAGAGGTATTCATTATTGATACACGCGCGGTAATGACAGAGGCGCCGGTGGCAGACGGGTACGCTGTTCGATTGCTGGATGAGCACAGCATCGAGGTGGAAGTGGAGCGTGGCCAGTCTTTGAATGCCGTATTCAAGGCGCTGGAGGCGCAGCAGATTGAGGTTGTCAGCATGCGCAATAAAGCCAATAGGCTTGAGGAAATGTTCGTATCCCTGATCAAGCAGCAGGAGTCTTGAGTATGCAGCTGGCCGCACAGTGGGTGTCGTTTAACACCATCGTTCGCAAGGAAATTCGCCGTTTTATGCGTATTTGGGTGCAAACTCTGCTCCCACCTGCCATTACCATGGCGCTGTATTTTGTTATTTTTGGTACCCTGATCGGCTCCCGTATTGGCGAAATGGGCGGGTTCAGTTATATGGAGTTTGTGGTGCCTGGCCTCATTATGATGTCGGTGTTAACAAACTCCTATTCGAACGTGGTGTCTTCATTTTACGGCGCCAAATTTCAACACAGTATTGAAGAGCTATTGGTATCGCCCACGCCTAACTATGTCATTTTGGCCGGCTATATTGTCGGCGGCGTTTGTAGAGGCCTGGCCGTCGGGCTAATCGTGACTTTGTTGTCGCTGTTTTTTACGGATTTGCAAATTCACAATTTGGCAGTCACTGTTGCAATCGTGGTGATGACCAGTATTTTGTTCAGCCTGATGGGGCTTATCAATGCGGTATTTGCCAACAGCTTTGACGATATTTCCATTATCCCTACCTTTGTTTTAACGCCATTAACTTATTTGGGTGGTGTTTTTTATTCCATAGACTTGCTGCCGACATTTTGGCAGGGGGTATCGCAACTCAACCCTATCCTCTATGTGGTTAACACCTTTCGCTACGGGATTTTGGGCGTCAGCGATGTGAATATTTACGTGGCCATGGCCGGTGTATTGGCGTTTATTGTGGTGCTATTTGCCGTGAGTCTATGGCTGTTAAACCACGGTAAACGTCTGCGCACCTGATAGTGCCGTTGATCTGAGTGCGCTTGTCTGCTGCGTGCTCAGACGCGAAGCTGAAAGCGCAGGCACTGGGTCGCCAGAGGCTGCTCTCATGGCGAGCTCTTGTGTCCAGACTTAACGATTGGTTGGCGATAACGCAATTGAGCGGTGCCACAGGCGCTCAGCCTTTCTCTGCCTGCATTGGCACATAAAATGTGAGAAATGACATGACAGACAATCCTGTAGAGCGTCACGGGCCGGCTCACTTGGGCCAATCAACGGACTATGTGGATCAATACGATGCGAGCTTGTTGGATCCCATCCCTCGGGGGTTAGCGCGCGCATCACTATCTTTGCCCGAAGGCGGGGCGCTGCCTTTTGCGGGCGTCGACCGCTGGACTGGCTTCGAACTTTCCTGGTTGAATGAGCGCGGCAAGCCGGTGGTGGCTATCGCCGAATTTGAATTCCCGTGTACCAGCCCGTTCATTGTTGAATCCAAGTCGTTTAAGTTGTATTTGAATTCGTTCAATCAAACGGTGTTCGCGAGCCCTAGAGCCGTCGCAGAGCGTATTGAGCAGGATTTGTCCAATGCAGCCGGCGCCCCCGTCTTGGTACACGTTATGGATATGCGTCAGGCGGTGGCCTTGGGCGTGGGGCACTTTACGGGTGTCTGCCTGGATGATTTAGATGTGGCTTGCACGGCGTATAGTCCCGATGCGGCGCTATTGCGGCTTGCACCTGGTGGGGCAGAGGTACACGAGACCTTGTATTCGGATTTATTAAAATCCAATTGTCCTGTCACTGGTCAGCCGGACTGGGCCAGCGTCTATGTTCGCTATGCTGGGCCTGCCATTGAGCGCGCATCGCTATTGCAATACATAGTGTCGTTTCGCTCCCACAGGGATTTTCACGAGCACTGCGTCGAGCGGATGTTTTTAGATATTCAAAGCCGTTTGGAACCGAGAGCGCTCACCGTGTACGCCCGCTATACCCGTCGCGGTGGTTTGGATATTAATCCGTTTCGCACCAACTGCGGCGAGCAAATCCCGGAGTTGCGCTTAGTGCGTCAATAGCGGTGGCAGGGTGAGTTAGGGAATGATTTTGTCGCGTAAGCGCTCAGAAATTTCCGCCAGGGTTTGCAATACCGTTTCTTTGTCGTAATTGCGGATTTTATCCATGTCGAGGTACATGGTGAATCCATCGACATTTTTCTCAAAGTAACTTTGGTTGGCGCCCAGGTTTTTCCGCAAATCCACCACTTGATAAACCTTGATGGGGTGGGAGAAGCCTTTAACTGTGATATTGCCCTTATCGCGACACATGATGGTGTCTTTGACCAGCCCCCAGGTCTCATGGGAGACCAGAATTTCTCCCGGCTCGGCGGCAGATTCTAGCCTGCTGGCCAGGTTCACGTGGGCGCCAAGGGCCGTGTAATCCAGGTGGTTCGAGGTGCCGAAGGTGCCCACTGTACAATAACCGGTATTGATTCCCATGCGAATTTGTAGCGGTCGCTTGATGCCTTGGTGGTGCCAGTGTTGCTGCAGGGTTTTCATGCGTTTGCGCATGGCCAGGCTCATGGACAGGCAGCGCAGAGCATCGTGTTTCACGCCTTTAGAATTGGTGTCACCAAACAGCACCATAATGCCGTCGCCCATAAATTTATCTATCGTGCCGCCATACTGGTGCACAATTTTGGTCATCTCTGTTAAATAGGTGTTAAGTAAATCCGTTAAGGCCTCCGCTTCCATCTCTTCAGCCAGCTCGCTGAAATCTTTGATGTCGGAGAAAAAGACCGTCAGGCGCTTGCGCTCTGTTTGCAGGGACTTGTCGCGCCCTTCGTTAATGGCCTTCCATACCGGTGGCGGCAGATAGCGCGACAGCTTATAGGTGCGCATCTTGTGCAATTGCTGCTCTTGCTCCAAGCGCTTGGTCTCGAGATTCAGCTTGTTCATGCGGGCGTGTGTAAACAGTGCATAAGCACAGAAATAGGTAATTACGCCGATCAGGCTGGCGGCACTGATTTCCAGACGCCCAGAAAGTACCCATTGGGGTTCGTAGATGACAAAGCTCGCTACAATGCCGGCCAAGAAGGCGGCGTTATCTTCGCCCCACTTACGCAACCCGCCGTTAAGCAGTGCATTGAACTGAATCATGGTTAAAAACAGGATGCACGGCAACAGGCTGAAGTCGATCAGGCTGAGAGACACACCGATCAGGCCGGCATCGGTCCAGGCCAAAACGTTGGTGAGGGTGACGAGTTTGTCGCCGGAAACATGCTTGGTCAGGTAATAGGCGACGTAGGTGTAGCTTAATAGGACAACAATGAATACCGGTTGAACAATGTTCAGCTTGTCCCAGTCTATATCTGCCGCCAAGGTGCCGGCCGCAGCAAAGCAGATCAACGCTCGGAAATAGTACTGAAACAGCGGTGTAGATTCAGAGCTGGTCATGAACAGGCTAGTCGTCGAATGAATGAATTATCGTATTATCAGCGCGTACGCCTTGTGTCGCCATCCGTTAGCCATTCGTAATCCGTCGTATTGTGGGCACTATTAAAAGAGTTTCTGGGCCTTTTGTCTATTGTGCAGGGCAATATATTGTTGTTTTTTTAATCGCAAAAAAGCATTAGCCCTTGGGGGCGGCGGCTTGGCGGTCTTTCAGTTGTTTGGCCAGCTCGGTGAACCGCTGCTTGATTTGGCGGATTTCCTTGTCCTTGGCGGCCAGCTGGTTCTTTAGCTCTGCGTCAGCGTGTTCGGCCAGATGGACCAGTTGCTCGTTCTCGCTTTCCAGTTGGCGCACTTTTTTCACTAGAGCTTGTTTGTCCCTGGTTTCCGAGGGGGAATCGGCGTTGGCTTGGGCATTCTTGAGTTTGCGCTCTAGTTGATTGCACTTTTCAGCGGCGCTACGCAGTTCTTTTTCGAGTAGGTCGATGCAGGTTTCGGATTCCTTCATGAATTTAAGCTGCTGGGCCAGCTGACGCTCGAGGTCTGCAATGAGGGCGGCGCGCTCTTCGTCGCTAGCTGCCGATTGCAGGCGCGATTGCAGAACGGCGATTTCCTGTTGCTGTTGCGCGTTTATGGCCTTGAGCGACGCGAGATCGCTGCTCTCTGCGGTGGGCGACTCTGTTGCGGCAGTTTCCTCAAAGTCTTCCAGCTGCGCCTCTGCCATGGACTTCAGCTCGAGAAATTTCGGGTCTTGGGAGTCGCCAATCAAACTGAGTAGCTGCTGGTAGTATTGCTCGGCGCGGGATTTTGCATGCTGCCACTGGGATTCCATGGTGGTGAACAGCCGCTTGAAGCGTTCGATCTCCTCGCGCTGCTCGTTGTACGATAGCGAGCCCGCGTCCTCGGGCGCATTGGGCAGTTCAGGGCGCACCGCCAGGCGTTCATAGTGGGCCTCTAGGGCCTGCCAATCCGCTTCGCTGGCTGCCGCCGTTTTTTCGGAACTTAAGAAATGGTAGCGCAGGGCGGCGGTCTTTAAGGCCGGCGTATCCTCTGCGGTGAGGTCGTTCAGTATGGTGTCTTGGCCGCCTTGTTCGCGGTGGTAGGCTTGGGTTTCTGAGAGTTTCGCGTCCAGCTGCTCTGCATAACCCATAGCACCTATTGACTCCTGGGTTGGCTGAGCTTCTTTAAGTGCTTTTAGGTCGGACAGGGCGGCTGTCAGGCGCGACTGGAGGGTGGCCAGTGCACTTTTGAGGTTCTTGGTGTGAAACAGCAATACGATACAGGCGAGCAACAGGATAAAAATCACCTCGGCCGCTGTATATACTGCCCATGAAGATAATTCCATGAAGAGCCTGCCTGCTATAACCGGATATTCCCAGTATGGGCCAAAGAATGCACTTGAGCGAATGTTCTAATGGTTTTAGTTATTACAGCGTCTGTTAAAATCACCTTTTTGTAAAGAGCCGTTCCTATGGATGCCATTACCGCCTTAACACAGCGCGTGTCTGTGCCGCGTTTGACGGGGACTGTACCCGCAGAAGCCAAACTCATGCAATTGCGGCGCGCGGCGCTGCGCGCGGCTGATCACGGCAACTTGCGGCCGTGGCGATTTTTGGAAATCTCGGGCGACGGTTTGCGCAAATTGGGCGAACTCTTTCTGAGCGCCTCACAGGCGGGGGGGGAAACACTCTCGGAGGCGCAACAAAAACGGCTGTTGGAGCTGCCGCTGCGCGCGCCCTTGATTATCGTGGCCATTGCCTGTGTGCAGGATCACCCTAAGGTTCCCCGCGATGAGCAATTAATGGCCGCGGCATGTGCTGTTCAAAATATGCTCAATGCCGCCTTTGCGCTGAATATCGGTGCCTATTGGCGCTCTGGCGATCTAGCCTTTCATGCAGGGGTGAAGGCGGGTCTGGGGCTGGACGTGGGCGAAGAGATAGTAGGTTTTGTGTACCTTGGCGAGCCCGATGGCGATCTCAAACCCTGCCCAAACTTGGAACCGGAGGAATTTTTCAAACAGTGGGGTTAATTCGCAGCGTGTTCTTGTGTTTCGCGACCCCATTGTGTAGAGTTGCGCCCTCGAAATTTGGGGCAACCCAAGCGAGAGCCGAGCATGCAGGCAGCACCCTGACGCTCGTTAAACCATCTCTCAGCGTGCTGCAGTTTATTTGGTGAAGTGTCCGAGTGGTCGAAGGAGCACGCCTGGAAAGTGTGTATATCGAAAGGTATCGAGGGTTCGAATCCCTCCTTCACCGCCAAATAAAAAGCCCGGTTATGCCGGGCTTTTTTTTATGGTGAAGGCGGGTGAGAAGCCTCGCCGGGTTCGATCAGCAAGCACAGCTTGCTAAGACGCCGGCTATGCCGGCGCCCGCAGGGGGAGGGCGCAGCCCGAATCTATCCCTCCTTCACCGCCAAAAAAAGCCCAGTTTTGTCGGGCTTTTTTTTGTGGTGAGAACAGTGGGCTAATAGCCTGGTCTTGCGCGCTATAAGCTGGGCAAAGTGAAAGCGCTCGCCCAATCACAGGGCTCAACCTAGGGCTGTGGCCAGCGGGTGTTTCCCATCTCCGACATTATCCGCCGCGTGGCATTTCGCTGACCTGGGCCCAGGCGTTTTGTGCAGACTGCGCTGGTGGGATTGCTGTGTCTTTTGTGATGCCTGCGTCCCGTAGCGCTTGAATTGTGGGCGCTTGCGCTGCCACGCCTGCGTGTGCCGATTGTGACGCACTTTGCGCCTTCATGCGCAGCCATTCAATCTACGCAGGCGAAGATTTCATGTGCAGTCTGGATATATTTCGATCAGGTTGTGTGGGATTTCGCCGGCCAGGGCCAAGCGCGCGGATTTTGGAACAATGGGCGTACCGGTGTCGGTGTTTTTTGCGCGCCAGCACTTCAATAAGGTGTATGCTCTTAAAGACCCGCAGGTAAAAAAGGAGTCTTTATGCCCGCTGCCAAGTCTATGTGTGCGCTCGCCGTTAACCAGCTCAGTGCTGCTGTCAGTCCCGCCATGTGCCAAGCGCTGCCGCCGTCGGATGAACCGGTGGATTTACGGGTCATCGGCCATGCGCGCGCGCGTTCTGCGCTAGAGTTTGGTTTATCCATGGCCATCCCCGGTTTTAATATATTTGCCGTGGGCGACACGGGCACGGGTCGCAGAACACTGATTAGTCAGGCGTTGTCGGCCCATGCGGCCACGCTGCCGGCCGGCGCAGAGTGGTGCTACATCAATAATTTTGACAACCCTCATGCGCCCCAGGCGCTGTGGTTGAATCCTGGTGACGGCAAAGCATTAATGGGACGCATTAATCGCTTTATTGACGAACTCTTGGTTCTGTTTCCTGAGGTCTTCGAAAATCCCGCTTACCAGCGTAAGAAAAAACTCATTGATCGCCAGTTTAATCAGCGCTATGAGCAGGCCATTGCCGAGGTTGAGCAGGAGGCGCTGGCCAACAGTGTCGGACTTTACGAAGAGGAGGGTTCGGTCACCTTTGCGCCCTTAATTGATGGCCAGGTAGTGGACGACGCACAGTTTGCTGCGCTCAGCGAAGAGCAGCGCACCCACTTCTACCAATTATTAGCAGGGCTGGAAGAACGTTTATCTGAACGGCTGCTGGAGTTGCCGGTTTGGAAGCGCGAAGCCGTGGGTCAGTTGCGCAAACTTAAATACGACACCATTGATCAAGTGGTGAAACCACTCATTAAAGATCTTGGTCGCGAGTACGCCAGCCACCTGGGCGTGCAAAAGTACCTGCGCGAAGTAAAAGAGCATATCGCCGATACCCTGTTAGGTATTCTTGCCAATGAGGAAGAAGATAACCCCGACGACCGAAAATTTCGCCAACAATTGGAGCGTAAATTTTTACCGAACTTGCTTGAAGCGCGAAATCCTACGGCAGGCGCCCCGGTGGTGTACGAGCAAAATCCCAACTTTCAGAATTTATTTGGAGTGGTTGATTACAACATGGCCCAAGGGGTACTGCAAACTAACTATCGAATGATCCGCCCCGGCGCCTTTCACAAAGCCAATGGGGGATTCTTGCTACTGGATGCAGAAAAATTACTCGGCCAGCCTATGGTGTGGCAGCAATTTAAACTGGTACTTAAAACGCAGCAAATACAAATTGAACATCCGCATGCAGACCTGAGCCCCAGTGGCGCCTACCAATTGCAGCCGGAAAAAATCCCGCTGAACGTTAAAGTGATTTTGCTGGGTGCCCCGGAGATCTACTACACCTTACAGCAACTGGATGAGGAGTTTGCCGAGCTTTTTCGCGTACTTGCGGATTTTGATCGGCACCTGGTGCCCACCGAAGAAAATCTCAGCGCCTTTGGCGCGTTGGTGCGTGAGCGTGGGCGTCGGTTGAACTACCCTCCCGTGAGTGATGATGCGGTGGCGCTATTGGCGCGTCTGGCCATGCGCAATGCTGAGCACCAGCGGAAATTGTCGGCCAATATTCAACAGTGGAATGAATTATTGGATGAGGCGCATTTTGTTTGGCGTAAGGCGGGCGAGCAGGGCAACATTACCGCAGACCAAGTGGCGCAGGCGCGCGCTAATAAAAAGCAGCGCACTGGGCGCATCAGCGAGGTCATGCTTGAGGAAATTAAAGAGCGCCAGGTGCTGATTAGCACCAGCGGACAAGCCGTCGGAAAAATTAATGGTTTAACGGTCTTTTCTGTGGGTGACAACAGTTTTGGCACGCCGGCACGCATAACTGCCACTGTATATGCCGGTAAGCAGGACGTCACGGATATCGAGCGAGAAGTTGAATTGGGTCGAGCCATTCACTCCAAGGGTGTTATGTTGCTGACCGGCTATCTGGGTCATACCTACGGCCAGCACTTCCAACTTTCTATCTCGGCTAACCTGGCCATCGAACAGTCCTACGGCCAGGTGGACGGTGACAGCGCCTCGCTGGCTGAGGTTTGCGCGCTGATTTCCGCGGTAACGCAGCTACCGGTGGACCAGTCGCTGGCGGTAACGGGCTCCATCAATCAGCACGGAGAAGTGCAATCCATTGGTGGAGTAAATGAAAAAATAGAAGGATTTTATCGCCTGTGTGCAGACCGTGGTTTAACGGGAGCGCAAGGCGTCATTATTCCTAAGACGAATCAAGTAAACTTAATGTTGGACGACGATGTCATTGCGGCAGTTGAGCGAGGTGATTTTACTATTTATGCCATTGAAACGATTGATCAGGCGCTGGAGATTTTATTAGACACCCCTGCAGGTGAGTTGGATGCAAGTGGCCACTATGGAAAAGATACGGTACACGAGCGCGCACTTACGCGGTTAAAAGCTTTGTCATCGCTGGCGAAACATTGAGGTATAGGCTGCTAGGGGGCGAGTGCGTCCAGGCGTCGGCCAGTAACGGCATCGAAAAACACGCAGCACTGTGTGTCAAGCGCCAACCAGAGTGGCGCGCCGGACTGGCTATGGAAATCGGCGTGGGCCTTAACGGCCCAGCGGTGCTGAAAACCACTGCACCACAACAGCGTTTCCGGTCCCGTTTGCTCCATTAGTTCCAGAGTAAACTTCGGTAAAGTAGGTTGCTCGCTGGCGTGTGCGACTATGGCTTCGGGTCTTATGGCCAGTGTGACGGGAAGTTGTTGCTGGGCAAGGGTACGCGCAGCGTTGTTGTCGTACTGGGGTAGGGGGAGCAGAAATTCACCGCATTCGAACACCAGCTGTTGCTGTCTGAGTGTCATTACGCCATCCATAAAATTAATGGCGGGCGAGCCGATGAACTCTGCCACAAAACGGTTCACAGGCTGTTGGTAAATGTGCTGTGGGCTGCCAATTTGCTCAATTCGTCCCTTGTTCATCACCACAATTCTGTCTGCCAAGGTCATGGCTTCCATTTGGTCGTGGGTCACATAGACGATGGTGGACGCGAGCTGATGGTGCAGGCGCTTAATTTCAAGGCGCAGCTCGTTGCGCAACTTTGCATCCAGGTTGGATAGTGGCTCGTCGAACAATAGCACGGGCTTCTCGCGCACCAGTGCGCGCCCTATGGCCACTCGCTGGCGCTGCCCTCCAGATAGCTGCGAGGGCTTGGCTTTCAGCCATGGGGTTAACTGCAGCATGTCGGCGATACTTGCTATGCGCTGTTGAATCGTTGATTTTTTAACGCCGGCCACTTTAAGTGCAAAAGCCAGATTGTCAAAAACCGTCATGGTGGGGTAGAGCGCGTAAGATTGAAAAACCATGGCGATGTCGCGCGCTTTTGGCTCTGCTTGACTGACGTCTTTATCGCCAATGGTAATGCTGCCATGGCTAATGGGATGCAGTCCCGCAATGGCATTCAACAGGGTTGATTTTCCGCAGCCAGAAGGCCCCAATAACACCAAAAATTCGCCTGCGTTTATGTGAAGCGACAGGTCTTCGACAATAGCCGTTGACTGGTGGTGGATAGCAATATTATTGAGGCTAACAGGGTAGGGCATGCTTCAACCTTTAATGGCCCCAGACGCCATTGCACGAATAAAAAAGCGGCCGGACAAAAAGTAGATTGCCAGAGGGACGCAGGCAGTGAGAAGTGTTGCGGCCATGTCAATATTGTAGGTGCGCTCGCTGAGTTGAGCGTTCACTATATTATTCAGTTGTACAGTCATGGGCAAATTTTCTTTACCAGCGAAAATGAGGCCCAGCAGAAAATCGTTCCAAATATTAGTCACCTGTAAGATAGTGGCGACTGCAAGCATGGGGACAGAGAGCGGCAACACAATATAAAAAAATATTCGCCAAAATCCGGCACCGTCTACACGGGCGGCGTTAAATAACTCTCTGGGTATGCCCAAGTAGTAATTTCGGAAAATTAAGGTGGTCATGGGGAGGCTGAATATAATGTGAATGATAACAATGCCCGGTAGTGAGCCATAGATGGCCAGTGTGTTGGTGATGCGTACTAAGGGGTAGAGCATGACCTGATAGGGTACAAAGGCGCCGCAGACTAGCAGGGCCAAGACGATATTGGCCCCTCTTGGGCGCCAAAAACTCATGGCGTAGCCCAGGGCTGCTCCAAATAGTACCGACAGGACAACGCTGGGCACTAAAATACGCACTGAATTCCAGAAGCCGATTCGTAAACCTCGACAATCTAATCCAGTGCAACTGGATTGCCAAGCGTGGCGCCAGTAGTCAAACGTTAGCGCGTTGGGTAGGGCCAGTAGGTGTTCATTGCGGATATCGGCCATGGGTTTCAGGCTGGTAACCACCATCACATAGAGTGGTAATAGAAAGTAGGCGGCGGCGATCGCCAAGAACACATAGAGTGCACAGCGTCCTAATGTCAGTGACGGCCTGTGGGTGTTTTGCCATTGCCAGCCGCTCATGAGTGTATTTGCCTCTTATGCAATAGGTGCACAATTGCCAAGGGGATGGCCGCGCAAATAACACTTATCAACAGCATCGCGGCACCCGCCATAGCCAGGCCTATGTTGTTGCGCTCGAACAGGCTGTCGACCACGTATTTGGCGGGCAGTTCGCTGGCGATACCGGGGCCTCCGTTGGTCATGGCCACCACTAGGTCATAACTTTTCACCACAGAAACTGCCAGCAGTACAACGCATAGCGTCAGCATGGGGGCCATGCTGGGCAATATGATGTGGCGGTAAGTGCGCCAGGCGGGAATACCATCCACTTTGGTGGCGTGCCAGATTTGTGGGTCTACACCGCGCAAACTGGCGAGCAATAACACCATAATGAAGCCGCTACCCTGCCACACAGCTGCTGCAACAATGGCATAGATAGCTGTTTCACTGTTCACCAGCCAATCGATATTAAATGCGCCAAATTGCTGAACCACACTGTTCATTCCAAAGCTTGGATTCAGGAGCCACTGCCATGCCAAGCCCGTTACCACATAGGACAGGGCGTAAGGGTAGAGGAAAATACTGCGAAACAGTGCCTCGCCACGCACCTGCCGATCGAGCGCTAGCGCCAGTGTCAGGCCCAGTGCTAAACAACTTGCAATATAAAATAACGCAAAGGTATAGATGTTTTGCGTGGAGGTAATCCAGCGCGAGGAGACAAACAGGCGCGCGTATTGTTTGAAGTCGACAAAGTGGTAGTGAGGCACCAATTTCGAATCGGTAAATGACAACGCCAGCGAATAGACGACACAACCCACAAAAACTACTAGCACCAGCACAGTGGCGGGAAACAGTACTTGATGGGCGGGATTAAACGTTCGCATCACATAACCAATGCCAAAGCGGCGGCCAATTTTTGTGTTGCCTCAGCCGGCGTCATAGAGGGTCGGTTCCAGAATTCGGTGACAATATCGGTTAGTAGGCCTTTTTGATCGGGTGTCATTAACATCATCACATCGGGCACTTGCTTACCGGGCGTACGCAGAATTTCCAGGCCCTTGCGGCTGCAGCTATCAAGATTTTCGGGGGCAATATCGGTGCGCGACGGCAGTGAGCCTTTGGCGCGATTAAAGGCGAGTTGAGCGTCTTTATCCATTAGCGTTTTTGCCAGCAGTGTTTGCGCTGCCAGCGACTGAGGATCGCTATTGACGGTGAATCCAAAGGCATCGCCGCCAACCATAAATAATGGCTGGTTGCCCAGGTTTAACACGCAGCCGTAATCGCGATCGGCAATTTTTCCCGCCGCGTGAAATTCGCCCTTAGCCCAGTCGCCCATAAATTGCATGCCGGCTTTGCCGCTGATTACCATGTGGGTAGCGTCGTTCCAATTGCGTCCCGGGCTGCCCTCGTCAACCAGGTCGCGCAAGCGTGCAAAGGCACGAAAAACATTTTGCATTTCTGGGCTGGTGACTGCGGAGGGGCGCTGTTGTGAAAGCGCGTCAATGTACAGGTCTAATCCGCCATAGCTTAGCAATAGTGCCAGAAAAGTTAGGCGCTCCTGCCAAGCTTGGCCGCCAAAAGCGAGAGGAATATAGCCATTTGCTTTGAGCACTTTGGCCGCGTGGAAAAAGTCGTCCCAACTGCGCGGTTCCTTTAGTCCAAGTGTGTGAAACAGGCGCTTGTTATAAAACAGCCAGTTGGCGCCGTGGACGTTGATTGGCACCGCATAAATTTTGCCGTTGCGAGTGACGCTGTTGAGTAGCAGGGGGTGGATTACCTTATCCCATTGTTGCTCGCGTGCCAGTTGGTCGATATCGCGTACCATATTGGCTTGAATCAAATCATCCAATTCGGTGCCAGTGATGTATTGCATGGCGGTGGCCGGGCGGCCGCCCAGCATCCGGTTAATGGCGGTGGTGCGCGCGGCAGAGCCGCCGGCAATGGCCGTGTCTACCCAAAGGCCGCCGCGGCTGTTATAGGCATCGGCAATGACGCGAATCGCATTGGACTCCCCCCCCGATGTCCACCAGTGGATCACCTCTGCACGCAGCGGCGTCTGAGCCTGTACAGCACTGCACATTAGGCCAAAGAGAAGTGTTGCCGCGGCTTTCATTAAAGTTTGTCCGCCAAGGTTGCCATTAGTACCGTGTCCACCTGTTGACAGATTGACATCTCTGCCGAAAGCGTGAGTACATTCTCGCCCGGCTCTGGGGCTTCCAGTGTGTGTAATTGGCTGGCTAACAAGGCCGCTGGCATAAAGTGGCCTTGTCGCCGCTCAAGCCGATGGGCCAAACGCGCGGGATTGCAGGCCAGGTGCACGTAGAGAATATCGGGGCTGTGGCCAAGCGTTGTCCGGTAACTGCGTTTTAACGCGGAACAGGCGAGCACAAGGGGGCGCCGCTCAGCGCAGTGTACGGCCACCTCTTGGGCTAAGGCGGCCAGCCAAGGCGCGCGATCGGCATCTGTCAGGGCGGTGCCGGCGGCCATTTTGGCTACATTTTCTGGCGGGTGCCAATCGTCTCCCTCGATAAACCGGGCTGAAAGGCGCGTTGCCAGAGCTTTGCCAAAGGTGGATTTGCCACACCCCGAAACGCCCATCGCAATAAATACCAACGGTTGGTCCATATTTGGATCTTATTTTATCTGTCTTTTTGTTGGCAGCTCGCCCTCTGGGGCGTTGCCTGTCGGTGCCTATCCTACAATGAAACCATAGTATCAGTGCGACCATAAGCACGGGAGTGTACCAAAAAGTCACCGATCCGATGACATTTTCACCAATGGACGGGCTTAGCCTAAGCTATTGAATAAAATTAGTATTTTTCCCAAAAAAGGGCTTGACTCACAGGGGGGGCATCCATATTATACGCGCCTCCAGACGAGACGTCAGGAACACGCGCTTGTAGCTCAGCTGGATAGAGTACCTGGCTACGAACCAGGCGGTCAGGGGTTCGAATCCCTTCAAGCGCGCCATACAAAACAAAAAGGCCCCACGTGAAAGCGTGGGGCCTTTTTGTTTTTCGGGGTGCGGATGGGGATGAGAACCCCCAGGGTTCGACAAAATGCGAGCAGCATTTTAGACCGAGCGTAAGCGAGCCCGCAGGGTGCAAGCAGCCCCAAGGCTGATTGCAGTCAATCCCGCCCAAGTCTCGCCGCTAAACCCACCCCAATCTCGAAGCTAAATCTCGTCCAAAAAGTGCGGTACTCAAAAAGGCATCCCCTCACATTGCCGAAAACGTGGGGCCTTTTTGTTTTGCGGGGTGCGGATGGGGATGAGAACCCCCAGGGTTCGACAAAATGCGAGCAGCATTTTAGACCGAGCGTAAGCGAGCCCGCAGGGAGCAAGCAGCCCCAAGGCTGATTGTAGTCAATCCCGCTCCAGTCTCGTCGCAAATATCGTTCAAAGTGTGCGGTAAACGAATGACGTGATTTCAAGCTGCTGAGAATGAGTGTGGCTTTTAATATTGTTACTGCCGGTGGGATCAAAACACTTAAGCAGTCGACAAACTCACTGAGTATTGCCGTATGTAGGCGCGTCGAGTGTACGCGCGGTTAGGATGCTAACTCTCGAAGTCGGCAGCGCGTTTAACCTGAACGTGGAGAAGTGCACGTAAAAAACTTACCCGCACAGCGCTCGAAACGACGCAATGTTGCACGCGCCAGCATGGTGAGTGAGGAATTATTTTATGGGCTATTTTGGTGTCAGGTGCTGCGCACTAGGCGCAGCACCTGGCGAGTTTTCCGGAAAAAGACATCCGACCGGATTTACGTGGCATATATTGGCATGCCGGGTGGGCTAAGGGCAGTGTGCCACGCCCGCATCAGTCCAACTGCCGTCACTACCAGGTTCCGCCTGAGTCCACCAATTGGCGCGCCAGTGACGACCTTGGTGATCCACTTCATCGCCGGCGTTATAGCTTCTATTCGCCTGCCAGCCGAGCGCTACTTGGCTGGTCAATTGCCAAGCTTCGTTGTCAAAACCCGGCTGGCTGCTATTCCACCATTTGGCCTCCCACACTAACTCTTGATGGCTTACTGTTTGGCCCTGAGTGTAGGTGGTGCCAGCTGTCCATGCGGGGTAGTTGCCGGCGTTGGGATCGGTTTGCTGGCATTGGGATGGATTAACTGAGACTGTGAGTTGTGTGGTCGCCGAGCGGGTCAACTGCCCATCGCTCACGGACACACTCAGTGTGTAATGAGTTGTATCCGTAGGGCTGCCCGATTGCACCGTGACCGTGGCTTGGTCTGTGTGCTGCGCCACTAAGGCGGGTGGAATCTGCCAGGCGTAAGTCAGGCTGGCACCTTCGGGATCGCTGGCCGTTGCGGTTATGTTTACGCTTTCATTGGGCCCTGCGGTAACGCTGGCGGGCAAGGCGACGGATGGGGGCAAATTATCTTGAGGTTTCTTTACCTCCAGGGCGAAACTGTACTGATTGTTGCTGAGCCATACTTTGTTGGCCCGTAGGTCGCTACTCTTGTATTCAATTGTGCCTTGACCTGTGCGGACGCCAATCTGAACCCGGCTATGGTGGCTGGCGTTGATAGCTTGTGCCAGTGCCTGGCCCCAAACCGGCTCAGCTTCGTTAGCCTGGGTAATGGCCAATACTTCAAACACTTGCTCTTGACCTTGATCATTGAAAACGCGGAACCACACGTCGTCTCCCGCGGCGGCCTCAGTACCCTGCGGTAGGTAGTAGCCCATATCGTGCCACTGGGGCGGCGTTGTGTTTTCAAAACGCACGTCACTGCAGTTATAAAACCCTTCGCCGGCGGCATCATCGCGCTGCCAGCGGGTAAATAGAATCGCATCGCCCTGTCTTCCCTGGGGCAAATTGATGGGGATGCGGTAGGCTTTATGGCCATTGTGGGATTCCACGGGCACATTGCCGGCAGTGTCGATCAAGTCGAGGTCGTGCCAATTTAGCGCGGACTGGGCAGGATCAAAGCCGGGCTTGCTGAGGTAAAACTCCCAAAACGATGGATTGTGTGGCGTTGAGGCGTGGAAAATAATCTCCAGTTGGCCTTGGGCATTGGGGGTAATAACCGTCTTTTGCCAATCGGCGTGGGGTAAGTTCATTCCGCGCTTGGTGGCGTCGCCGGCGGCACATAGTTCGCCGTCTTTCACCGTTGCTTTAACGGCTTCAATGTTATTGAAGTTGGCGACATTTGCGGAAAACTCGTGGTGTTGGGTAAAGGGTACAGTGCCGGAAATCAGGAAGGCGGCACGGCAGGCGGCATTGGGAATATTCGAGCCGTCGTCCGGCCACCAATAGCCGCCGTCATCTACACAGAATTGCTGGCGGGCTTGAGGGTATTGCATATAGCCGTGGCCAAAGGCTGTTTGTGCTATCAGAAGCGAGGCCAATAGCCCTGTGGCTGTCGACAGTAGAGTGTGCTGCACGCAATTGGATGATGTTTTTATCATTATCATCTCCATTATTAAAAGTGAATGGTCAATAAGGATTTGACTGTTGGGCTTGCTACAACAGAAAATCTACCTCATGCAAGACAACGTTGTCATGTATGAGAGTACGCCGACTGACGGGTATTTGGAATAGAAATTCAGAGTACTATCGTGCCAGGCGGGGCGGCGGCAGGAGCGCGGCACAGGGTGCCGGGCCCACGGTGCCGCTGGGTGGGGGAGCTATTATTGCGTGTCGGTTTTAGCCTTTGCAGCGGCCTCTTGGTAATCGGCACAGGCGCTGCTATCGGCATCGCTCTGGTTACAGGCCTGCGCCAGCACGGCCAGCTTGGCCGCTTCGGCCTCGGCTTTACCATTAATTTCGTAAATGTGCTTGATGGTATTGGGCACGCGAATGCTGGCATTGGTGGCATAGACCTTATCAAAGCGCGCGCTCACTCGACCTTGGGTGTCGGTGAAGGCAAGTGCATGGCTAAACAGCAGGTCGCGGTCCGGTCGGGTCAGTACTAGCAGGTATTTGCGCTTGGGGCTGGTGCTGACCATCAGTACCTGGTCGTTAATAGCGGACCAGCCGCTGACGCTGGTTTTGCGAAAGTCGCGCACTTCTTTCAGGTCTGGAAACTCGTATTTGACCGGCGTACTGGCCCACACACTGCCGGCAATCACAGCCAATGCCAAGGTGCAGAAAAACCGTTTCATATCACAACCTCCTGGGAAATTAGACCAGGCCAATGGTGCGGGCCTGGGGCTTGGGTATCTGCTTGATAAGACCGCGAGCGGAGCCGTTGGTTCCTGGCAATTGACAGGAACCAACGGGCGGCCCACCGGTCGCCCGCTTTTGAAGAGACAGTATTGTGTGCGCGCAAAGTGCACGGTTGCCTTAATAAATTGGCGCCAGTAATTTACGGTTGGTGACTAGGTTGCGCACACCGTGAGGATGGTGTTCGTCGAAAATGTTGCTCTCACACCAGCGACCCACCGATGCAATATCCACTTTTAATACCTTCGGAAAAACACGCCAGGTGACCTGATAAGGTGAACCTTGAGCATTGTATCCGGGACCTGTGGTAGACCCGGCGTATTCGACGGGCTTACCGGCCCGAGTGGGCAAGTGGAGTGGCGCTTGAGGGAAACCTGCGGGCACCTGCGCCAGGCGATCAAATTGCAACGCCTTGCGGTTGTTGACGAGTACATAGACCTGGGCTTCTACGCGCAACTGCGGATTTTTTAGAGCAGTGCTAAAGCAGGCGCCTAAGGTGGGGCCGGGCGAAACCGGCGCCGTGGTGTGCACATAGTGAACTTCAATGGTGTCGCCGGTGCGAAGTTCACTGTATTCGCCTGCGCACACGGATTGCGTGTATTCTGCGGATTCGGCATCGTTTAGCTGACCGAGATATCGATAGCCACTCTGGTTTCCATTACCGTCACCTGGACCCACGTATTGCGTAAATTCGCCACCTTTGTGCTCCGCATTTTTATGAAAGTGAATGTTGCACAAATGCATGTTTTGGTACGCGGGTGCGGGCGCAAAGTGTATGTTGTTATCGCCCTGAGGTTTGTCGATATCGCGTGGTGACTGGGGGCCAAAACCCTTGCCATCGGTCGCTAGTGCCAGCGCTTGACGCTGCTGTGTCGCGATCGATTCGGTGTCGCTACTGGGGTCGGCCGTGCCGGGCGAGGCAAGTAGCAAAAGTGCCAATAAACTAATAAAAATTCGCGTGCTGTGTGTCATAGAGAAGCTGCCTTGATTGATTGCCCTGTGAGGGCGTCATAGTGAACAGGTCCTCAATTTGTTACTGCTAATTCAGTCACAGCAAAGACGTCAGCGCCAAGGATGTGATCGGCATTGGCATCTCAAATCATTTGTTGAATGCTTGTGAGGAGCAAGTCTAATTGCTGTTGGGCAAGGGAGGGGCGACCGGCTTCGCTCAGCGGAAACCCTGCGTTAACCCGAAAACAATGCGGATAAAGTTGGCGCGTAGTGAAATCTGCACCGATGCGCACATCTATATTGTGGCCGTGCAATGTACGCGCGAGTTTCTGGGTATTCAGCCCTGGCACTTCCACCCACAAGACCGTGCCCCCCGTGGGATTGCTGATGGCTGCGCCGGGCAACGCGGCGTGTATTGCATTGCGATAAGCGCGCACTTGGCTCGCGAGTTGGGGCCGCATTTTTTGCAAGTGCCGATGATAGTCGCCGCTGTGCAGTAAATCGGCCACTGCGAATTGTGCGTGGGGATTAACACCGTAGTGCACGGCCAGTTGCGCATTGAGCAGTGGCTCCAGGTATCGACCGGGAGCACACCAGCCCAATCTGAGGCCGGCACTCAATGTTTTTGATACGGAACCGCACCATAAAATATAACCTGCCTCGTCCCAGTGTTTAGCCGGCAGCGGCGGCGTTTTGTCAAAGCTCAGCTCCAAAAAAACATCGTCTTCGATGATGGGCGTTTGGTAGTGTGCCGCCAGTGCCGCTAGCCGCTGCTTTTGTACCGGCGGCAGGCTGGTGCCCTGCGGATTTAAGTGGCTGGTGCTGAACAAGCCCGCTTGAATACTGCCCTGTGCTAGGTGGTGTTCCAATTGGATCAAGTCTATGCCGTCCTCCGTGGCGGGAATTTCCACTACGCGACGATTCAGGCCCGCCAATAGATTCAACAGGCCGTTAAAGCAGGGCGAATTAATGGCGATTGCGTCACCGACACGGGTACAGCTCACCACGGCGGCGCGCACTGCGTCCAGGCAGCCGTGGGTGATCACCCAGGCCTCGGGCGGCAAGGACAGCTGGTAACGTTGAAAGTGACTGTGCAAAGCGCGTTGCAGCGGGCGCTCACCTTGGCGATCCGGATACTGGTGCAATTGGCCACCCAAACGCTGGAGTGCGCGCTTCATGGCGCGTTGAAGTGGTTGCGAAGGCAGCAGCGCTGGCGCCAGCTGGGATATACCAAGGGGGCCAAGGGCCACGCCCGGCAAATCCACCGCAGTGCGGTTGGGTTGGGTGACTGTGCTGACAAAATCGCAGGTGCGCGGCTGTGGTGCAAGTGGTGCTGTACCGCGCACGTAAAAACCGGACTTGGGTACCGCGCTGATCCAGCCTTCGGCTTCCAGCCACTGGTAGCAGTTTTGTGCGGTAGTCAGGCTGACCCCCTGTGCCTGTGCGAGTTGGCGCAAGGAAGGCAGGCGCTGGCTTGGGTGTAATTCGCCTTGGCGAATTTGCGCGGCCAATCGCTCGGCCAGGGTGCGGTAGCGCATTGTGTGCTCTCTGGTAATGAGTGTCTGTCGGTTAGGCTGCAGACTATCTGTATACCTTTTTATTTAAATAATTGCATCTGTTATCTGTTTGGGTGGCGCCCGATACTGTGCCTTTGTAAATAGAGGGCGCAAAATGAAAACAGCGGATTGGTGGTGGGGAGTTGCCTTAATGGCACTCTGGGGCCTGAATTTTTCAGTCATTAAGCTAGGGGTTGATCACATTAATCCGCACCTGCTCACCGCTGCGCGCTTTACCTTAGCGGCGCTACCCGCAGTGTTTTTTGTGCGCAAACCGGATGTGGCTTGGCGCTATCTGGCGGCCTATGGCTTGGTTTTTGTCGTGGGCATCTGGGGCACTATGACTTGGGCCATCGACTTGGGGTTGTCGGCGGGCATGAGCGGTATGTTGCTGCAGTTGAGTATTGTCTCGAGCTTGCTATTGGGGTGGTATTTCTTCGGCGAACAGCTTACGCAGGTCAAGTTAGTGGGTGCGGGTCTGGCACTGATAGGGCTGGCCTTGTCGGTATTTTTACAAGACGGCTCCGTGACGACCGCAGGTCTGTGGCTGGCGCTGGCGGCGGCCTGTTGCTGGAGCCTGATGGGGGCCGTAGTCAAGCGCTCGGGGTGCACGCAAATTTTTGCCTTTGGTGTGTGGGGCATGTTATTTGCGCCGGTGCCGCTGTTGGCGCTTGGGTGGTTAACCGGCGGTCTTCAATGGGCCGATTTGCACGTCGATCAATGGAATCGTTACACGGTGTTTTCGGTCTTATTTCAGGCCTGGCCCACCACCTTGCTGGGCTACTGGTGGTGGAATCGGCTGAATGTGCGCTATGGGTTATCCACCGTTGCGCCGCTGACGCTGCTGGTGCCGGTATTCGCACTTCTGGGCAGCGTGGTGTTCTATGGCGAAACAGTCGGCTTGATCAAAGTATTTGCTTGCGGCTTTATTTTGATGGGGCTGTTGGTGGGGCAGGGCTGGTTGCGTCTGCCCAGTGCGCCATTGTGCGTTTTTATTAAAGCGCGCGGGCGCTAGCAGGGCGCGGCATGACGCACTATGGCCCGCGCATCGACGCCGGCTGGCAATGCGCCATACAGCGATTGGCTGCCCGCACAACCGTTGAGGCGGCTGAGGCAAAAGGCTTCCGCCAGGGGTGAATCTGCCTGAATGAGCGCGGCGGCCTGCAAGCCCAGCGCCAGCCACGCCATCAATTGACGGGCGTGGGCGGCTAGGTGCTCGGGTGCTTGGCCGAAGGCGGCCCGGGTTTGAGCCAGGTGAGGTGCCAACAGTGGCAATTGGTGGCTGGCGGTTTCGAGTGTGTGCCACAGCGCCGTTAAGCAGGCGGGGTGGCGTTGTAACACGCGCAGTAAATCCAGGCATTGCACATTGCCCGATCCCTCCCAGATGGCGTTGATGGGCGCCTCGCGATACAGGCGTGCGAGGGGCCCATCCTCCATGACGCCCATACCGCCAATGCATTCCATGGCTTCATAGGCGTGACCCGGCGTGCGCTTGCACAACCAATATTTGCCAATGGCCGTGCCAATGCGCAATAAGTTGGCTTGGTGTTCATCGTCAGGATGATCCAAGGCTTTGGCCATTAGCAGCGTAAGTGCCAGTGCGGCTTCGCTCTCCAGTGCTAAATCGGCCAAGACCTGGGTCATTAACGGTTGCGCGGCCAGGGTGTTGCCAAAGGCGCGGCGGTGCAGACAGTGGTGAATGGCCTGGGCCGTGGCCGCCCGCTGGCCGGCGCTTGAGCCCACCATGCAATCAAAGCGGGTGAGCGCCACCATTTCCAAAATGTTGGCGATGCCGCGCCCTTCTTCGCCAATGAGCCAACCGTGTGCGCCGCGCAATTCCGTCTCCGACGAAGCGTTGGAGACATTGCCCATTTTATTTTTTAGCTGCTGAATTTGCATCGGGTTTTTGCTGCCGTCCTCGCGCCAGCGCGGCACCAGAAAACAGGACAGGCCCGGTTCCGTCTGAGCCAGTGTCAGAAAGCCGTCGCTCATGGGCGCCGAGACAAAATATTTATGGCCCACCAGTGCGTACAGCTCGCCACCGCCGCGCTGCCCCAAAGGGTGTGCCGCTGTGGTGTTGGCACGTACGTCGGAACCCCCTTGCTTTTCGGTCATGGCCATACCCAGGGTCAGGCCCCGTTTTTCCGGCCAGGGACGGTTGTCGGCGTCGTAGTGATTGGCGGTTAATTTTGGGAGCCATTGGGCGGCGACATTGGGCTGTTTTTGCAGTGTGGGTACAGCGGCAAACGACATGGTAATCGGGCAGCCGTGGCCGGCCTCCACCTGAGTGTGCATATAGTAAAGCGCGGCGCGCAGCTGGTGGGCTTGGGCCGGGGCGCTTGATTGCCACGGCAAACAATGTAATCCGGTGCCAATTGCCTCGGCCATCAACCGATGGTAGCTGGGGTGAAATTCCACCAGGTCGACCCGCGCCCCAAAGCGATCGTGACTGCGAAACACCGGTTTGTGTTGGTTCGCCAGATGGCCTGCGTGGAGGTAATCTGCCTGGCCCCACTGCGCACCCTTGGCGCTCAACAATGCGAGTGCTGCCTTGTTTAGCTGGCGGGTGTGCTGCCGCAGGGCCCGATCAGATTGGAAAAGGTTGTAGTTTTCTAGGGCCCCGGACTGATTGGTTACCACATGGGTGTCGGCAGAGTAGGGGTCTGGTTGAAAGCTGTTCATAGTCTTTGCTCGAGTTCAGTATTAGCCGCGTAGGGCCCCATTAATGGTCGGGCCTGCGGGTGGTTCACGGGCGCAACGCCCGCAAGCAAAACTGCACCAGTGGTGCAATATCGGCGTTCCGAAATCGATTGACCGATACGGGTTTCGCCAGCGGCTCCGCCATTGCACCCACCAAGGCTGTGGCGGCTAGGTGGGTGGGCTGCCGAGCAAAAACGCCCTCCGCAATACCCTCGTCAATGACCGCTTGAAATCGACTGGCCCAGTGGCCGCGGTAGCGACTACGGGCCTCCTCTACCGCCGGGTGCACAGGTTCGGCGATTAACGCATAGGCCAAGCACGGGTTGCTGAGTGCGCGTTGCAAGAATGCGGTGAGCAGCATGTCGAGCTGTAAATCGGGCGCAGCGCGCTCGTTGACGCAGGCGAAAACCGCTGCAATTTCGCGCTCGGTGGCGCGCTCGAAGAGGGCCACAGACAGCGCGGCTTTATCGGCAAAATAGCGGTAGATATTGCCGGTGGCCATGCCGGCCTGGGCGGCAAGGGCGGCCATGGATAGCGCACGAAAGCCCCCTTTAGCCACCAATCGGTGTCCGGCTTGCAGGAGCGATTCACGGGTTTGTTGCTTGTGCGCCTGGGTGCGTTCAGTTGCTTGGTATGCCATAAAGTGAATTGGTATTCATTTTATGCCAGTGAAGCAGTTGCTGGCGTCTAGGTCAAGAAAAAAGCCCCGGGGCCAGAGCGCCGGGGCAAGGAGGTGCTGCGAGAATTATTGGTGTGGCGCTGATCGCCGCTGGCCTGGGGCTACTTGCCCTCGGGGTTGTATACCCAGATCATGTTGTTTTCGTGGTTTGAGGTATCCTCGCCGATAATGACGCGGCCGTCGTCCATCACAACCAGGTTGTCTGGATTGCTGATGCCGTCGGTGCTGCAGGCGTTGGTGGCGGCGCCGCTGTCGTAGGGGCCGCCCACTACTACGGGCTCCATGCGGCTGGTGTTAAAATTGGCGTCCAGCCCCAATCGGTACACCACGCCGCATTTGTTTTCGGTTAATTGGATATCGCCTTCGGTATCCGACATCCCCTTGGCCACCTCAGACATGGCCACATACATCACCGGCAGTGTGCCACTGGCGGCGCCGTGAAAGTTGATGTTGATGCCTTCCATCTTGCGGAACTCAGTAGTGGCACCCTTGGCGCGCGCGGCTTTCAGCGTCTCTAGAAAGGCATAGCGATCGTCGCCTGTGCCATTGTCGGCCCAGTCCTGTATTTCGGCATCGGTGATGAAGTTGGTGGCACCGTCCACATAGTCGGATTCGTCGAAACCGTCGTAGCTATCGATCCACGCTTCGATTTGGGCATTGTTGGCGGAACCCAACGCAAGCCACTCGATATTTAATCCAGCCCGTGCGGTGTCGGCGGTGGCGTCTTGGGTGACCTTAGCGGCGTACAGGGTGCCGGCACTTAAATCGCCAGCGGTGTCGGCCACAAATTTATAGAAACCTTTGTCGGTGCCGTCGTCGGTGAGGTAGACCGTTTTCTGGTCGGGCATGACAACGGCGTTTTCGTGTGCAGAGCGCCCCAGTGTAAAGTGTTTTACCGGAACCGGTGCGGCCGACTTGGGACTAGTGATTTCTACAATGTAGCCGTAGTCATAGGGGTTGGGAAAGGTGCCGCCCAAGTAGTCCTTTAGCAGTTGCACATCGTTGTAGCTGGGGTAGCCCGAGGTGTAGCTGCTGTCATTCCAGTGGGCAGTGTTTTCTGCCTCGTAATTTTCTTCCGCCACCAGTGGCGTTCCCCAGGGCGAGAGCGTGCCAAAGCAGTTGATCAGGGTACCGGCCACGCTGCTGAAATCGACGTTCATCACATCGCCGACCGACCAGCTGCCATCGTCGGCGCGGGCAACTTGCATGCGGCTGACGGTACCTGGGCGATCTTCCCAGCTGGTAAACAAATAGCCTTCAGAGCCGTCGGCATTGCTCGCTACAAAGGCGTTGAAATCCGGATCTTGAGACTGCTTCAGCGCGGCGTCGTTGGCGCCGTTGGGAATCGCGCCCAGG
>NZ_JBTUOC010000048.1:0-39193 GCF_058345725.1 Simiduia sp.
GCCAATATCCGCCGGAATTTTGCCGGCCGGCACCTCGCGCCCGGTCAGAATCGTAATCAGCTGCTTTTCGCCGCCGGAGGGGTATTTGGTGGGAAATTCGACGATTTCCACCTGGCTGCCTTGGGCGGCGGTGCGCAGCGCGGCAATGGCCTCTGGCTTGTTGTCTTCCACGCCGATAACCACCCGGGCGGGCTCGCCCAGCAGGTAGGCCATTAGACGTGCACCCTCAATCACTTCGGCGGGGCGGTCGCGCATCAGGCGGTCGTCGGCGGTGATATAGGGCTCGCACTCGGTGCCGTTTAATATCAGCGTGTCGATGGGTTGATTGGCCTTGGGCGCCAATTTAATGGCCGTGGGGAAGCCCGCGCCGCCCATGCCGGCCACGCCCGCGAAGCGTATTTTCTGCACTAAATCCACGGGTTCCCGCTGCCGGTAATCGGTGCAGGGGTCCAGTGCCACCCAGGTGTCTTGTCCGTCTGGCTCGATGACAATGCACGGTCCGTGCATTCCCGAGGGATGCGGCAGTGGCCGGTCCTCAATGGCGATGACGGTGCCGGAGCTGGATGCGTGCAGGGCGGCAGAAAACTGGCCGCCCGGGCTGGCAATCATCTGCCCAGTGCGCACTGTGTCGCCCACGCTGACCACGGGCTCCGCCGGCGCGCCCAGGTGTTGATTGAGGGGCAGCACCAGCAGGTCGGGCAGCGGCAAGGTGGCCAGGGGTAGCCGCATGGATTGGTGTTTGTTTTCCGGCGGGTGAATACCGCCCGGGATAGTCCAAATTTGGGTCATGCGGCCTGGTGTTCCTTGCGGTCTGTGGCGATGAGATCGGCCTTGGGTGGCTCCCATTTCCAAGTGCCCAGGGTGGTTTCGACGGGAATCATGTCGATGCAGTCCACCGGGCAGGGTTCGACGCACAGGTCACAGCCAGTACACTCATCGGCAATCACCGTGTGCATTTGCTTAGCGGCGCCGAGTATGGCGTCCATGGGGCAGGCCTGAATGCATTTGGTGCAGCCGATGCACTCGGCTTCGCGGATATAGGCAACGCGCGGCACCTCTAGCTCTTCGCCGTGTTCGGCGTCCAGCGAGGGTGCGTCCACGTCGAGCAAATCGGCAATGGCATTGATGGTGCTCTGACCGCCGGGCGGGCATTTGTTAATGGGTTCGCCGTTGGCAATACCCTGGGCATAGGGTCGGCAACCTGGGTGGCCGCACTGGCCGCACTGGGTTTGCGGCAGCAATGCGTCAATTTGCTCCACGATAGGATCGCCTTCGACCTTAAAGCGCACCGCGGCAAAGCCCAGTACCGCGCCAAATAGCACAGACAGGCCGCCCAGGGCGACCAGCGCGCTGGCGATGGGGTGTTGGCTGATGAGTTCTAACATAGGCGTCCTTACACCAATCCGCTAAAGCCCATAAAGGCCAAAGACATTAAACCGGCGGTGATCATGCCGATAGCGGCGCCCTTAAAGGGCAGGGGTACATCGGCCACGGCCAAGCGCTCGCGCATGGCGGAAAACAGCACCAATACCAGGGAAAAGCCGAGTGCTGCGCCAAAGCCGTAGAGCGACGATTCGACAAAGTTGTGGGCGTGGGCGGTGTTTTGCAGGGCCACACCGAGCACCGCGCAGTTGGTGGTGATCAACGGCAGGAATACGCCCAGCACGCGATACAGCAGTGGGCTCGATTTTTCGATAAACATCTTGGCAAATTGCACCACTACCGCGATAACCAAAATGAACGCAATAGTGCGCAGATACTCCAGCCCTAGGGGCATCAGCACCCAGGTATTGACGATATAGCTGGCGATGGAGGCCAGGGTGAGTACAAAGGTGGTGGCGCCGCCCATGCCAATGGCGGTTTCCAGCTTGTTGGACACACCCATGAAGGGGCACAGCCCTAAAAACTGCACCAGCACAAAGTTGTTCACCAGAATGGTGCTGAGCATGATGACGGCAAATTCGGTCATTACAGGTTTCGCTCTTAGCCTGTGCCCAATGGGCAGGTACGCCAGTTGTGAGAGGCGCCTATTATCGCTGTGGCATTTATAGCCATCAATACAAGTTCTTGCAGGTACTTATATTGGTTGTGAATATGTTTAAGCCTGAATGGGCGGTGGTAGCCGCCCACCGGGTTACATCACGCGCTGGCCTGGTTTGGCGCCGGCGTGGGGTTCCATCAGGTAGATTTCTTTTTTGCCGGGGCCAGCGGCAATGACCATGCCTTCGCTCATGCCAAACTTCATCTTGCGCGGCGCCAAATTGGCCACCATGACCGTGAGCTTGCCCACTAGGTCTTCCGGCTGGTAGGCAGACTTGATGCCCGAGAAGACATTGCGGGTTTCGCCGCCCAAATCCAGCGTCAGTTGCAGCAACTTGTCGGCACCCTCCACGTGTTGGGCGTCTTTGATCAGCGCCACGCGCAGGTCCACTTTGGCAAAATCGTCAAAGGAAATTTCGGGGGCCAGGGGTTCGTCTGCCAGTGGGCCAGAGGCCTTGGCGGGGGCTGCTTCGGGTTGTTTATTGGCTTCAATCATGGCATCTACGGCTTTGGTATCGACTCGGGTCATTAGGGGGCTAAAAGTGTTGATGGCTTCACCGGCGCGGTAGCGGACGGGGGCCTCCCAGTTGAGGGTTTCGCCTAAAAAGGCTTCTGCCGCTTCCGTCATGGCCGGCAATACCGGCTTAAGGTAAGTGAGCAGGGCGCGGAACATATTGATGCCAAGTGAGCAAATGGCTAGCACTTCGGCCTCTGTATCGGCCTGTTTGGCCAGCGACCAAGGCGCCTTGGCGGCGATATATTCATTGGCGGTATCTGCCAGTGCCATGATTTCGCGCATGGCGCGGCCGAACTCGCGTTCTTCGTAGAGTTTGGCGATATTGTCGCCGGCGTCCACAAACTGCGCCCAGAGTTCGGGTTCGGGGTTGTCTGCCAATACGCCACCGGCCTTGTTGACGAACTTGGCGGTGCGGCTGGCGATGTTCACAACCTTGCCCACCAGATCCGAATTGACCCGGTTGACGAAGTCCTCCAGGTTCAAATCCAAGTCGTCGACGCCGCCGGTGAGTTTGGCGGCAAAGTAGTAGCGCAAGTACTCGGGGTTTAAGTGTTCCAGGTAGCTCTTGGCGTTGATAAAGGTGCCGCGCGACTTGGACATTTTTTTACCATTGACCGTTAAAAAGCCGTGTACGCACACCTTGGTGGGGGTGCGGAACTGGGCCGAAGACAGCATGGCGGGCCAGAACAGTGCGTGGAAGTTGACGATGTCCTTGCCGATAAAGTGGTACAGCTCGGCGCTGGAATCCTTGTTCCAGATGGCGTCCCAGTCGGCACCGGTGCGGTCGCACAGATTTTTATGGCTGGCCATATAGCCGATGGGGGCATCCAGCCACACATAGAAAAACTTGTCCTTTTCGCCGGGAATCTCAAAGCCGAAGTAGGGGGCATCGCGGGAGATGTCCCACTCTTGCAGGCCGGCGTCCAACCACTCGGCCAGTTTGTTGGCCACCTCGGGTTGCAGGTGGCCGGCGCGGGTCCAGTCCTTTAGAAAGTCCTGGAATGCGGGCAGCCGGAAGAAAAAGTGTTCGGAATCCTTGGTGATGGGCGTGGCGCCAGAAATCACCGAGCGCGGATTGAGCAGGTCGGCCGGCGCGTAAGTGGCGCCACAGGCTTCACAGTTATCGCCGTACTGGTCATCGGTTTTGCACTTGGGGCAGGTGCCCTTGATGTAGCGATCGGCTAAAAACAGCTGCTTTTCCGGGTCGAAGGCCTGAGTAATTTTGCGACTGGCGATGTGGCCATTGGCCTTGAGCCGCTCGTAGATCAGCGCCGACAACACTTTGTTCTCCTCCGAGTGGGTGGAGTGGTAGTTGTGGTGGTTGATCAAAAAGCCCTGAAAGTCGGCCATGTGCTCGGCTTTCATGTTTTCAATATGGGCCTCGGGGCTGATACCTAACTCTTCGGCCTTGAGCATAATGGCGGTGCCGTGGGCGTCGTCGGCGCACACATAAGTGCAGTCGTGTCCGCGGGTCTGTTGAAAGCGAACCCAGATGTCGGTTTGAATGTGTTCTAACAAATGTCCGAGGTGCAGCGACCCGTTGGCGTAGGGCAGGGCGCTGGTCACCAGAATCTGACGGCGTTGGCTCATTGACGATCTCTCAAGGCTGTGTCGTGGGCTGCCAGGGGCAACGTAAAAGCGGCGAACTATAGCATTTTTGGCGCGCGTTAGCAGGCTTAGGGCGCGGGCTTAGGGCCAGCAGGATTTTGTCTCCAATCCCGCGGCATAATTCGGCTAAAATAGCCGGCTTATCTTCGGCCATAGACCGATAACCCCAAGGAGTAGTCATGTCCCAGCCCACTCAGGATGCCCTCGCCAAAGCTCTGGCATTTGTCAAAGATCCCTGCACAGGCCAGAGCCTGATGGCTCTGGGGGCAATAGGCGGTATTGAAATCAGCGGCGCCGATGTCAAAGTCCATGTGGTGTTGGGTTATCCGGCGCTCAGCTTGAAAGGTCAGATTGAGGAATCGGTGTGCGTGGCGGCCTCGACGGTTGAAGGCGTGGCCACGGTAACTGTGGATGTGGGCTGGCTCATTCGGCCCAAGGCCTCGGCCAACGGCAAGGAACCCCTGGCCAACGTGGCCAATATCATCGCCGTGGCCTCGGGCAAGGGCGGAGTGGGCAAATCCACCACTACCACTAATTTGGCCCTGGCTCTGGTAGCTGAAGGTGCGCGGGTGGGCGTATTGGATGCCGATATCTACGGTCCCAGTCAGCCGCAAATGTTTGGCGTGGGCAAGGTGCGACCGCAAATCCGTGGGCAAAAGCACATGGAACCCATTGAGGCACACGGCGTTCAACTCAACTCCATGGGCTTTTTGGTGACCGAGCAAACGCCTATGATCTGGCGCGGCCCAATGGTCAGTGGTGCCTTGCAGCAGCTTTTGGGGCTGACCCTATGGCACGATTTGGATTATCTCTTGATCGACATGCCACCGGGTACCGGCGACATCCAGTTAACCCTGGCGCAATCGGTACCTGTAACGGGCGCGGTGATTGTGACTACACCACAGGACATTGCCCTGCTGGATGCTAAAAAGGGCATCGAGATGTTTCGCAAGGTGAATGTGCCCGTGTTGGGAGTGGTGGAAAATATGGCGACGCATATTTGTTCAAACTGCGGCCACGAAGAGCATATTTTTGGCGAGGGCGGCGGTGCGCGTATTGCCGCCGATTATCAAACTCAGTGTTTGGGCTCACTCCCCCTGTCGCTATCAATTCGCGAGCAGATGGACCAAGGGACGCCGGCCGCTATCGTTGAACCCGAGTCTGAAATTGCGGCCACCTACGCAGGTATTGCACGCCAGATGGCGGCCAATTTATGGGTGTCAGAAGGCGTAAAAGTACCGGCCATCGAAATTGACGACGACTAAAAAAGCAGCGGCGCGGCGACCAAGGGTGGGCGCCGCGTAAATGTCGCTAATGAAAACCGCGCAGGACTAGGGCTATGCAACCGCAAGCAGAAAAAGAAGGGTTTCAATTTTTATTGTTACTATTGTGTTTGCTGGCCTCCATTTTAGTGCCCGGCTACTTCGAGCACTACACCTGGTTTGTGGTGATCTGGAAAGGCGTATTCACGTTAATGCTTTTATCGGCGGCCTACTCGGTGATCGATCAGCCGCGACTGTGGATTCCCATTGCAATATTACTGGTGCCGACGGTGGTTACGGTGTGGGGCCAGTTTATTAACGAGCACAGCCGTTGGCTGTTTTATTTGGACAACCTCACCACCATCGCCTTTTTGGGTTTTGTGTGTGTACAGTTTTTGAAATACATTCTGACTCGGCGCCGAGTAACCAATAATGTTATCTATGCGTCCATGTGCGTATACCTGATGGCGGCGCTTATTTGGGCGGCCATTTTTGCCAATATTCACGTGTTCTACGAGGGGGCATTTCATTTCGCCACCTTGTCAGAAGGTCAACATATTCCCAATGATCAGTTGATGGGTGTGTTCTCCTATTACAGTTTCGTTACGCTCTCTACTGTGGGCTATGGCGATATAGTGCCGGTGCATAAAGTGGCCCAGAGTTGGGCCGCGCTAGAAGCCATGATGGGGCAGTTTTACATAGCCATCATTGTGGCGCGGTTGGTGAGTATGCACACGGCGCAGCCCGCCGAGCGCTGATCAGCCGCGGTATCATCTGTTTGTCACAAAGCCTCATTAGTGTACGCCCGTTCTGAAATCATAATTGATCGACAATCGGGTAACACACATGATATTTCGCAACTTAATAGCCTGCGCGGGCGCGGTATTTTTACTGGCGGCCTGCGAAGGTGACGATGGCGCCGATGGCGCACAGGGGCCAGTAGGTGCAGAGGGTGCGCAAGGTGCACAAGGGCCCGCAGGGGCCGATGGTCAACCGGCCAAGGGCGGTCGGCTGACCCAAATAGGCCGCTATAGTTCGGGAATTTTTGACGACGGCGGCGCCGAAATTGTGGCCTACGACAGTCAAACCCAGCAGTTGTTTGTGGTGAATGCCGGCGACAACAGCATCGACGTATTGGATATTTCAGATCCGCGTTTACCCAATAAAGTGGTGACGTTGAATGTGGCCGACCAGGACGGCAATGGCTTTATCAGCGGCGGTCCCAACAGTGTGGCGGTGCACAGTGGATTGCTCGCGGTGGCGGTGGAAGCTGAAGATAAACAAGCGCCGGGTAAATTGTATGTCTACAACATTGCCGACCTAACCCTGGCGGCGAGCTTTGATGCCGGCGCCTTGCCCGACATGGTGACCTTTAGCCCCAATGGCCAATATTTGCTATCGGCAAATGAAGGCGAGCCCAGCGCAGACTATCGCAATGATCCAGAGGGCAGTGTGACTCTGGTGGATTTGGCACAAGGTCTCGAATTGGCTTCGGCAGTGCAGCTCACCTTTAGCCATTTTAACGATCAGGCAACCCGACTGCGGGCAGAGGGCGTGCGTCTATCAGGCCCCGGTGCATCTGTTGCACAAGATGTGGAGCCGGAATACATTGCCGTCTCGGCAGATGGCGGCACCGCTTATGTGGTGTTGCAGGAAAATAACGCCTTAGCGCGGGTCGATCTCGCAAACGCGGCGATCACTGACCTAGTACCGCTCGGTTTTAAAGACCACAATGTGCCGGGTATGGGATTGGATGCCAATAAAAATGATGATTTTGCCAATATACTCAACCTTCCCATTTTTGGCATGTATATGCCCGATGCCATTGCCGCCTATGAGTTTAACGGCAATACCTACCTGATCACGGCCAACGAAGGCGATGGCCGCGAATATATTTACGACGCCGACAGTGCCAGTTGCACGGGGGCTGGACACACGGACTTGGGCGACGGTGAGTGTTTGGCCTTCTCCGATGAAGTGGCGCTGGCCGACTTGACCTTGGATGCGTCTGTCTTCACGGCAGATCAGATAGCGCTGCTGCAAGATGGCAGTGGCATTGGCGACCTGACGGTTACCCAAACACTGGGCGATGGCGACGCCAACGGTGAGCACGAAGCGATTTACGCTTTCGGCGCTCGCTCCTTCTCGATTTGGAATGCCGACGGTGAGCTAGTCTTTGATTCGGGTGATCAATTTGAGCAGATCATTGCCGATCAGTCGCCCTTGTTTTTTAATCTGTCGAACGACAAAAACAGCACCGATAATCGCAGCGATAACAAAGGCCCCGAGCCCGAGGGTGTGGCCATCGGCACCCTGGCCGGGCGCACTTACGCCTTTATTGGCATGGAGCGCCAGGGAGGCATTATGGTCTATGACGTAACCAACCCCTTTGCGCCGGCCTTTGTTGAGTACACCACCAATCGCGACCTATCGGTTAACCCCGAAGCCGGCGTAGACGCCGGCGACCTGGGACCCGAGGGGCTTTTGTTTATCGATGCAGACAGTAGCCCCAATGGCATGCCGTTGCTGGTGGTGGGCAGTGAAGTGAGTGGTACCACCACACTCTATCAAGTGCAGTAGCTGCTCTTAGCACTACAATCGAGCACAAGCTTTACGCGGCGGGCCCTCTATTATCCGAGGGCCCGTTTTGCTATGTTTGCCGTTATCGCTTGTTGTGTGGACCGTTGAGTTGACCGGCGGTGAGCGACCTCAATCAATGTTAATAATAGAAAGGTGAGGGGTTCATGGACAGAAAGTATCTGATGACAGCATTTGGTTATGGCATCGTGGGGTTGGTGCTAGGTATCTATATGGCGGCGAGTAAAAATCACAGTCAATTGGTGACGCACGCGCACATCATGCTGCTGGGGTTTGTGGTGTCGTTTATTTATGCCGTGATTTATAAGGTTTGGCAGCCCAATGCAGAGAGTTTGATGGCCAGGTTGCAATACTACGGCCATCAACTGGGAACGCTATTGCTGGTGTTGGGTTTGTACTGCCTGTACGGCGGGCTGGTGGCCGACAAGCTCGTGGGTCCGCTATTAGGTGTGGCCTCTATCATCACACTTGCCGCCTTTGTGTTGATGAAGATTCTGGTCATTAAAGCGCTGCCGCGCTAGCGATGGGCCACTAAATTTCATACTACCTTGATCCGCACGACGCCCTGGCTCGTAACTCCACTAGGATTGCGGGCCAGTGTTGCGTGGCAGGCTAACCGCGCGGCGCGCCCGCTCAATCCAAATTTTGTGAAACCACAATTGTTTTTTACGGCGGTGGCGCAGTTGAATGCGATGAGGAGTGTGCGAGTGCGGAATAAGGCTTTGGCCCGGTTGATGTTACTCGGTGTACTTTGGGGGTTAACTGGCTGCACCGGTGTGCCCGAAGGCATAGCGCCGGTGACCCATTTTGATGCCCAGCGCTACAGCGGCCAGTGGTATGAAATTGCGCGTCTAGATCATGCCTTTGAGCGGGGGTTAACCCAAGTAACAGCAACCTATGGCCTGCGCGACGACGGCGGTGTGTGGGTGCGCAATCGAGGCTTTGACGTTGATTCCGGTCAATGGCAAACCGCCGAGGGGCGCGCATATTTGGTGGCCGCGCCCCATGTGGGCCATCTAAAGGTGTCGTTCTTTGGGCCCTTCTACGGCAGTTACCTGATTTTTCATTTGGACCCGGCTTTTCAGTACGCCTTTGTCACCAGTTATACGCGTGATTTTTTGTGGCTGCTCGCCCGCACGCCCACAGTTAGCCAGGCGCTAAAACAGCAATTTATCGAGCAGGCTGCAGCCTTGGGTTTTAATGTGGATGCCGTCTTTTGGGTGCCGCAAACGGCCAACTAGCCTCGAGGGCGTATGCTCTGGCGATTGGCAGTTGGGGCAAACGGGCGTAAGGTTGAGTAACGCAGAGGGGTAACTGCCTATGGCCGATCCCAAGCGCGCTCAAGAACCGGTAGCAACCGGTTTAATGCGTTTTCTCGATATTCGCGCCGTCGCCATCGTGCTCGCCTTCGTGTTTGTAATGTGGCTGGTGACCGGCCTAGAGGAAACCGAGGTGCCGGCGCGCACGCACATCGCAGAGGCCTGCGTTCGCATCTTGTTGTGGCAGGCGGCGGCTATTGTCCTGGTAGGTTTTTTGGGCGAGTGGTTGCCGCGCACCGCAGTGGTGCTGTTCGTGGTGATATTGCTGGTCGGGCTGGTGCGGGTTGCACTGGTGCCTGGCCCGCTGTTATACGGGCCGGATCTGGTGCTGGTATTCAACGCTGCGATGGCGGTGTCAATTTACAAAACTGCCGGTCGCTATTTTGCCAAGCGCAGCGATTGAGTTCAGTCAAAAGGGTGCCGGTATAGGGCACCGCTTAAACTCACCTTTAAGGCGATCGTTTACCGGTTGCCAGTGGCTTGCGGTGCGCGCCTTGGGCGATTGTTACTGCCCGCAGGGCGGCCGCTATTCGCGCGCGGCGAGCCGCTGTGACTCTTGGTTTTTTTCGCCGATCCGTTACCGCGATTGCCATCCTGGTGTTCCGTGCGCGGCGCCTTTGGTTTTTTAGGTTTGAACGGGCGAGTATTTAATCGCGTTTCCGGTAGTGCATTAACCGGCTCAAAACCTGTCACTACTTCGCGCGCAATCAGCTGCTGGGTTAATCGTTCGATATCCTGCAATTGCTTTAGCTCGTCGGCGCTCACCAACGAGACGGCTTGACCGGTTGCGCCCGCGCGGCCGGTGCGGCCAATGCGGTGCACATAATCCTCGGGCACATTGGGCAGATCAACGTTGACCACTTGTGGCAATTGATCGATATCAATACCGCGCGCTGCAATATCCGTGGCAACCAGTACGCGAATTTTATTGCTTTTAAAATCGGCCAATGCCTTGGTGCGTGCATTCTGGCTTTTGTTGCCGTGAATGGCAGCAGCTTGCAGACCGGCGGCTTCTAATTGCTTGGTCAGTTTGTTGGCACCGTGTTTGGTGCGCGAAAAGACCAGCACCTGGTGCCAGTTGTGTTCTTTAATCAAGTGTACCAGCAGCGGCGACTTTTGGTTTTTGTCTACCGGGCACAGCCATTGCTTAACGGTTTCCACGGTGGTGTTGCGCGGCGCCACATCGATCTCAACGGGGTTGTGCACCAGCCCTTTGGCCAGGGTGCGTATCTCGTCGGAAAAAGTGGCCGAGAACAGCAGGTTCTGACGTTTGGCGGGCAGCAATTTTAAAATGCGTTTTATGTCGTGGATAAAGCCCATGTCCAACATGCGGTCGGCTTCGTCCAGCACCAGCATCTCGAGTTGATTGAATTTCACGGCATTTTGACCGTACAGATCCAACAGGCGACCCGGCGTTGCCACCAGGACATCCACGCCTTTGCGCAGTTTCAGCATTTGCGGGTTGATGCTGACACCGCCAAATACCACTGCCGAGCGCAGGGGCAAGTTTTTGCTGTACTTGGCCACGCTTTCGCCCACCTGTGCGGCCAGTTCGCGCGTGGGGGTGAGTACCAGCACCCGCACCTGATTGGCGGGCGCCCGCTGGCCGCGCGATAACAGCTCGAGAATGGGCAGGGTAAAACCTGCGGTCTTGCCCGTGCCGGTTTGGGCGGCAGCCATGACATCTTTGCCTGCCAGTACGGCGGGAATGGCTTGGGCCTGAATGGGCGAGGGGGTTTCGTAGCCTTGTTCGGCAACAGCTTCAAGGATGGGGGCAGATAGGCCCAGTTCGGCAAAACGCATGCAATTCTCTATTGGTCAAAAAATGGCCAGGCAGGCTGGCGGCGGTGCAGCTTACAGGATAGCGCCCGGAAGTACCACGGGCAGCTGGTCCTGTCAGTCGATATCCAGCACCAGCGTGATACCCCAGGTGCGCGGTGGCAGGAAGATGGCGTCAAAGCCCTTGGGGGTAATGAAGGTGCCGGAGGAGGTTTTTACCTGGGTGTCGGTGAGGTTCTTGACGTAGGCGTCCAGATGCCAGCGGCCCTGCAGTGGCACCAGGCGTAGGCTGGCGTCAAAGCGCGCATAGGCGCGCTGTACCGCTAGCCCATCGACACCCTCGGGCGCGCCGGGGTAAACACCCGCCGGTAGCCGGTCGCGATTGTAGATATCCAAAAAGTAGCGGTCGGAGAAGACCGCTGCCAGGCGCGGCGTCAGGCGCAGGTTGGTCAGGTGAATATCGTGCTCGTACAGCAGGCTGAGCTTCCAGCGCGGCGCGCGCACCGGTCGGTTGCCGGATAAGTCCACCAGCGATTGTGCCTCTGCGCCGGGCACGTCAGCGAAGGGGTTAAAGCGGTCGCCGAACAGGGTGTCGGGCGTTACGAAGTGGTCGAAGCGGGCATCCATTAGCGAAGCCGCCAGCTGGAAATAATTGCCCGCGCCCGGTGCCCAGCTTAGCTCTGCCTCTAGGCCGGTGATGGTGGCCTCGGCGGCATTGCGCACAATGGTGCTGGTGATGACATCCACGATGCCGTCGTTATTGGTGTCAAATTGGTCTCGGTCGGAAAACTGCAAGTTGGTGTAGTTGGCGCGGTACAGGGCACTGTTAAAGCGCAACTGCTCGTCCAGCCAGGTGGACTTCAGGCCCAGCTCCAGATTCACCACTTCTTCCGGCGCGGCCTCGTTGCCCCGGTCTTGAATGTGACCGGACTTAAAGCCGGACGCCAGCGAACCGTACACCATGGCAGCGTCGGAGAGGTCGTGGTCCAGGCGCAGCAGGCCGCTGGTGTTGGCCCAGGTGGCGCTGTAGTCGTTTACTTGGCGCACCCAGCAGGGCTCGGTGCCGATGCCGTCGTTGGTGCCGCCGTCGTGGGCATTGCCGGCGGCTATGGCGGCGCGGGTGGCGGCGTCGGCGTAAATCTGATCGGCGTCTGGGGCCCCCGGGCCTATCGAACCGGGCTCGGTATAGGGGTAGCCGGCGGTGCGCCGGCAGTTCAAGCTGCGGCCGCCAATATCGGTTTTGGTGTCTTGGGTGTAGCGCGCCCCGAGCGTCAGTCGGCTGCGCGTATCAAGGTCATAGGTGCCCTGGGCGTAGAGTGCGCGCGACTCGACCCGCCGATCGGGCTGCACAAATAGCGCCACGGCGGCACCGGGATCATCGCTGATAAAACTTGTGGTTTGGTTGGGGTCGCCGTTGCCGTCGTCCTCGGCGTGGTCGATGGCATAGACAATGCTATTGCGCTCTTTGGATTGAAAGGCGCCCAGCACCCAGCGCAAGCGCGCGCGGTCGCTGTTCATCCATTGGAGTTCATGGGAGTGAAACCGAAAGGTGGAACTGTCGGTACGGCGCTGCTCAAAGTGACCGCTGCGCCCCATATCCTGGTCGAAGTTTTGTTGGCGCGTCATGCGCGCCTGGCCATAGAGGTAAGTCAACTGGTGCTGATTGTCAAAGTGGTAGCTGGCGCGCGAGCGCAACGTGTCGTTTTGCATGTCGATAGCCGACGGCGTGTCCCACACCACCACGCGCTTGCCGCTGGCCACTAGTGCCGGGTCCAATTCGGTGACGCTGGTGCCGGTATCGCGGTAGCGTTCGCCACTGAGCTGCCAGCTAAATTGCTCGGTGGGCGCCCACAAGGTCGACAGCCGCAGGGATTGCTGGTCTTCTGTTTCGGGACCGGGGGCCGCGGTTTGGCTGGATTGTTTATAGGCACTTAGATTGATGTCGTCGGCTGGGTACTGGGGCCCCAACCCAACGTAGTCTGGCACCAGCTTCGTGTAGCCCTGGTGTAGATCTGCCGCTGCCGAGAGGCGCACGGCAAGACTGGTGCTGAGTGGGGTATTGAGCGTTAATTTAACCGCGCGTTTTTGATAGCTGCCAAAGCCCAGGCTGAGCTCGCCGTAGCTGTCGGTCAGATCGGCTTTGCGGGTTTGAATGTTGATGCCGCCAGAGGTGGCGTTGCGGCCAAAAAGCGTGCCCTGTGGACCGCGCAGCACCTCGAGTAATTCCACGTCGTGCAGCAGCGAGGCGGCACCCTGTGAGCGGGGCTGATAGATGCCGTCGATATGAAAGGCCACCGGACCGTCGGCAATTTCAGTGATATTGGTTTGGCCGATACCGCGCAGTTGCACCAGCAGTGCCGATTGCTCGCCGGTATTGGTCATTTCAAGGCCGGGCACCATGGGCGTTAAGTCGCGAATATCTTTGGCCTGCAGCTTGTCTATTTGCGCTTGATCCATGGCCGTGATGGCGATAGGCGTTTTCTGCAGATCGGTGGCACGCCGCAGCGAGGTCACAATAACCTCTTCTAAAATTCGCGTTTTGGTGGTCTTAACTGTCGGCGGTGGGGCAGCGCTGCTGGGCTTGGCTGCGCGGGTTAGACTGATGTGCTGCCCGTCGGCGATGCTGAAGGAGAGTGCTGAGTCTGCGAGCAGCAGGCTCAGGGCTTCTGCCAGGGTGTAATGCCCCGCCAGCGCCGGTGCTTGCACCTTGTGTAAATCGTCTGTGAAGCCCAGCAGATTGGTTTGAGTTTGCTGTGCCAACGCCAGTAGCGAGGCGTCCAGTGCTTGCGCCGGCAGTTGGATTGACCAGCGCCGTGCGGTTGAGTCGTCGGCGGCAGCTGCCGGTATGGTCAGAAGTACCAGAAGTCTGAGGAAGCGTAAAAGGTATTGCAAGCGCAATATCGGCAGGGCAGTTGGCAACATGGTAGCGTTAATGCACAGCAAGGGCGGCAATCAAAGACGTCGCGCCGGCCGCGAAAAAATACGACTGTCTCGCGAAAAACCGCCAGGTTTAATCGCGTGCAATGCAGTTATAAACGGTCGGTCTACGGTTGCCGGACCGGATTGCGGTGGGGTGTCAGTCAGCGACGGGCTCAACATAAAGGCCTCCGGAATATAATGATTATTGTGTTCGGTGGGGGCTGGCGCTTTTGGCCTTAGCGCGCAAGACTACCGCAGGCTGTTGGTTGCTGGCTAGCTTTGGTCGATGAAACTCAAGCAATAGGCGGTCAAAAAAATATTTTTCATCAAGGGGGAGCGGATTGCCATGGGCGTTGCGTCTTATAGAAGGTTAGGTGTGGCCAGTGTGGTTTTACACCCGTTTATTGGCGCTTTGGAGTGTTATGTATTCCGCACAACGGTCTTCGACTTTGACGCCCGAATCCGGTAGTCACGACACCTACATTCGCGAGCTCTATGTGCAGTATCGCGACGAGCTGTGTCGCTACCTGGTGCATAAAAATCGCCTCAGCCCGAGCGAGGCTGAAGACATAGTGCAAACGGCCTTTGCCCGCTTTGCCGCCATGGACGATCCACACAGTATTAAAAATCCCCGTGCTTTTTTATACCGAATCTCCGTCAACTTGAGCGTGGATTTGGTGCGCCGTTCGCAGGTGCAAGAGAAATACCGGGAGGCCAATAGTGCCGACGCAGAAAGCGGCGCCCCGGGTCCGGAGCGCGTTGTGGAGGGCCGTCAGCGGTTGGGGATTTTATCCCGCGTACTCTGGGGAATGCCAAAAAAGCGCCGGCAGTTGCTGCTGATGAGCCGATTTGACGGCTTGTCCTACGCCGAAATTGCCCGCCGGGTGGGCTTATCTGAAACCGTGGTGCGCAAGCACGTCAACAATGCCTTAGCCGATTGCCACAAGGCGTTAATGTCAACGCAGGATGTGAAGTAAATGCGAGAACAAAGCCCCGATCACGTCAATCATCAGGCCCGCGAATGGTTTGTGACCTTGCAGTCCGGTGCCGTAAGTGCGGCACAGCGCGAGGCCTTTGCGCGCTGGTACGCCACGCCAATGCACGCGCGCGCCTATGCTGAATACGAACAGGTGTGGGCCTCGCTCGGCGCACTGGCCGACACCGAAGCGGGGCGGCAATTACACCGCTCGGTACAGCCCGCGCGCTGGCGTCAGCAATTAGCCGCATGGTGGCAGCGGTGGCAACGGCTGAGTTACGGTTTTGCAGGGGCCGCCACTGCCGCGCTGTTGGTGGTGGCCTTGTTGCTGGTGCCCGCCGCGCCCGCTGTAGTCACTTACCAGACGGCGAAAGCCGAACAGCAAGACGTTGAGTTAGCCGACGGCACGCGCGTGACCTTGGCGGCAAAATCCCGGCTGCGCGTGTGGCACACTGACAGCGGTCGCTTTGCGGAGTTGTTGTCGGGGGTGGCGTTTTTCGACGTGAGCAAAGATGCCGCGCGGCCATTTTATGTACAGGCCGCCGATGTGCGCGTGCAGGTTGTGGGCACCCAGTTTGATGTCCAGCGCCAGGCCCATAACATCAAAGTTTCAGTGCGCGAAGGGCGCGTACAGGTAGCAGAGGTGGCGCAGTCGCTGATGGACGATAGTCAATTGGCGGTGCCGCCGCAGATCACCCTGAGCGAAGGTGAAGCGGTGACTCGGCTACCCGGCTTGGCATTGCAATCGGTGCCGCCAGCGCAAACAGCCGGTGATTGGCGCAAGGGGCAATTACTCTATCGCAATGCTCCCTTGGCCGAGGTGGTGGCCGATGCCAACCGCTACTTCGATGGGGAAATTGTCATTGGCTCCACGTCGTTACAGCAGTCGCGCGTTACACTGGCACTGCGTACAGATCAGGTGGCGGATTTTCCGGCGCTCCTGGCACAAAGCCTGCCTGTTACGGTCTATCGCGAGCCGGGCAACCGCATCGTTATTATTTCTAAGTCGTCTATATCGGAGTAGTGTGCAGCGCCGGCTAGGTTGCACGCGTCCAAGTCTTGCGTTAGTTCGTTTTTTATCACAGAGAAGCCTTTGACGCCCCATAGCCGGGCGTCTTTTTTTTTGTGAAAAGTATTTTCACTTTCAGGGGCTTCGATTGGTTGTCCGTCTGCGTCCTATTACTAACCTATTGCCAATCAGGCGATAGCGTTAAAGAAGCAAACTAATAAATGAATAAGCGTTTCTTTAGGAGCGAATCAGAACATGTACCCCAAAAAGCAATTATCAAGCGCCGTTGTGGCGGCCATTGCGGCGCTGTCGGCACCGGCAGTTTTATACGCACAAAATAGCAGTCAGGCGGATCAGGCCGCCGCCATTGAAGAAGTGGTTGTGCAGGGCATTCGCGGCAGTTGGCAGCGCGCCATGGATATCAAGCGCGATAGCAGCGGCGTCGTCGATGCCATTTCCAGTGAAGACATTGGTAAATTTCCCGACCAGAATCTGGCGGAGTCGCTACAGCGCATTACCGGTGTCTCCATCGATCGCTCGGGCGGTGAAGGCCAGCTTATCACCGTGCGCGGTTTCGGCCCGCAATTCAATACTGTGTTGGTCAATGGTCGCCAGCTGGCGTCGGAAAATGAAACGCGCGCTTTCAGCTTCGATACCATCTCGGCGGATATGGTCAACAGCATCGAGGTGCACAAAACCGCCAGCGCGGCCATGCAGTCCGGCGGTATCGGCTCGACGGTAAATATTCGCACTGCCCGTCCCTTTGACTTGGGTGGCCTGCACCTAGTGGGCACAGTCAAGGCGTTGTACGATGAAAATAGCGAGTCGACCACCCCGGAATTTTCAGCACTGGCCAGCAATACCTTTGCCGATGACAGCTTGGGTGTGCTGGTTTCTGTATCGCAGAAATCCAGTGATACCCGTTTGAATCAAGCGCAAACAGATGGCTGGCTCGAAAACGTGGGTATCCCCCAGTCGGAATTGAATGGCGGTGCGGGCTTTGAGGGTAATATCTTTTCACCACGCAACTACGATACCAAGGTCACCTTTGAAGAGCGCAAGCGCACTAACGCCAACCTGGTGCTGCAATACGCCGCCAGTGAAGATTTGGAATTCACCCTTGACGCACTTTACTCAGATTTTGATATTAAAACCGACGCCACTTCGTATGGCCATTGGTTCACGGGGCCAAATGTCGAAAACGCCATTACCGACAGCAACGGCACTGTTATTGATCTCTACCAGGAAGTGGGCCTGGCCACAGATTTTCACGCGAAGAAGTTTGATCGCTTAACCGAAACCTTATCACTGGGTTTTGATGTGGCGTGGCAGGTTAGCGATGCTCTTTCGCTCAATTTTGACGCCTTTGTGTCCAGCGCCGAGCGTGAAGCCAACAATGGCGGCGGCAATCAGTTGTCGCTCATTGGTTATGCCAACCGTGTTCGCTTTCAATCAGACAGCAATGTGCTACCTTGGGTCAGCGAATTTCAAGATCCGGCGGCATCTATTGAAGATGGCGACGGTATCGTTCGCCCGGTGTCCGATTACCTGGACCCGGCTAACGGCCGCGCCCATGTGATGCTGCGCCGCGGTTGGCAGGTGGAAGACGACATTAATCAATTTAAGATGGACGGCCTTTGGGATGAAGGCAATGACACTGGCCTGGTGCGCGCCAAGTTTGGTGTCATGGCCACTAACGAAACCAAAGCGCTCACGCGCTGGGATAACGAGGGCGTGGGGATACACTGTACCTTTTGTGGCTACCCCAACACACCAGACGTGCCGGACGATTTCCAAACGGTTTTCGACGCCGGCAGTGACTTCTTGAGTAAAGTCAGCGGTAGCGGCCGCACGCCCACTGTTTGGTTGCAGCACGATGGCGAACAACAATTTGCCTTTCTCGAGCAAATCAGCGGCGTGAGTTTTGACGCGGTCAAGCGCGATAACTCCTTTGAGGTGGACGAGCAAACGTTGGCGGCCTATGTGGAGTTGGATTTTGCTGGCGACTTGGCCGGCATGCGCCTGACCACCACCGCCGGGGCTCGATTGGAGAACACCGATGTCACGGTGAACGGCACCGAGTCGCCCATCGAATTGCTGACCATTCTGGATCAGACTGAAATGGTGGCCAGCTACGGCGCTGCCAAGCCCATCAGCGCAGAGGCCGATTACACCGTACTGCTGCCGAGTCTGAGCGTTAACCTGGAAATTACCGATCAGCTGGTAACGCGCTTTGCGGCGTCGAGGACGTTAACGCGGCCCACGCTGGACAGCATGGCGCCGGTCACCAATATTGTGACCACGCGCCAGGGTGGCAACCTTACGGCTACATCGGGCAACCCGGAGTTGAAGCCTTTCCTATCGGATAACGTCGACTTGTCCTTGGAGTGGTACTACGGCGATGCGAGCTATGTATCGGCCGGCTATTTCATGAAAAACGTGGCGAACTTTATCGTCAATGGCACCGAGTCGCAGACCTTCATCACCAGCGATGGCAGCCCGCTAACAGACCCGTCAACCGGAACCGACGCCAACGCTCCGGATGCAGCCGACGGCATCGCCACCTTTAATGTGACCCTGCCGAGCAATGGCGAAGACGCGCTGGTGGACGGTTTGGAATTGGCGGTGCAGCACACCTTTGGCGAAACCGGCTTCGGCGTGATTTTTAATGGCACCTTGGTGAACAGCAATGCCGAGCTGAATCCAGCCGACATTACCCAAAAATTTGCGGTAACCGGACTGAGTGACTCCATGAACCTGGTGGGCTTTTACGAAAATGGGCCATTTCAGGTGCGTTTGGCCTACAACTGGCGCGACAAGTTCCTGCAATCGCTCACGCAGACCAACGGCGACGGCGTTGTGTTTGTGGACGAGTATGGTCAGTGGGACATCAGTGGCAGCTATGAGCTGATGGAAGACATTACGGTCAGTATGGAAGTTACCAATCTCACTGAGGAAGTCGTATTGAAACATGGTCGCTTCAGCAATCACTTCTTACTTGCGGAAGACGCCGGTCGGCGGGTGGCCGTGGGATTGAGTGCCCGTTTCTGATGTTTGGCAATAATTTGTAGCTCGTCCTCTCGCTTATGGGCCACCTGGGGTGGCCCCTTTTTCGTTGAGGCAATTACCACAGGTTGTTTCCATGACTAAACAGATAGAACATATTGTTATTGTGGGCGGCGGCACCGCCGGCTGGCTGACCGCGGGGCGCATTGCGGCACAATTTCCCGCCTCGGGCGCGCGCCGGGTTTCGGTTACGCTGGTGGAGTCACCCACCGTTAAAACTGTCGGCGTGGGCGAGGGTACCTGGCCCACCATGCGCACTACGCTCATGAAAATGGGCGTTTCCGAGTCAGACTTTATTCGCTGTTGCGATGCGACCTTTAAACAAGGCGCAAAATTTAAGGGTTGGGTGACCGGCACCCCCGATGACTATTACTACCACCCGCTCATGTTGCCGCAGGGCTTTGATCAGGTGGATATTGCTGCAGGTTGGCACCGCTGCGCAGCCGACCGATCTTTTTCCGATGCGGTCTGCTTTCAGGAAAGCGTGTGCGAACACGGTTTGGCGCCCAAGCTTATCAGCACCGCCGAGTACGGTGCCATTGCCAACTATGCCTACCATTTGGACGCCGCTAAATTTGCTGCGTTCTTGCAAGCCCACGTCACGCAAAAATTGGGCGTCACGCATCTGCGCGCCGATGTGATCGGTGTGCAGGTGGCGGAGGACGGTGATATTGCATCGCTACGTACTACACAGTGCGGTTCGGTATCGGGCGATTTATATGTGGACTGCTCGGGCTTTAGGTCATTGCTGTTGGGCGAGCACTATCAGGTACCGTTTATCGATCACAGTGACGTGCTGTTCATCGATCAGGCGCTGGCGGTGCACTTGCCCTACACTCACGCACAGGCACCCATTGCCAGTCATACAGTTTCCACTGCTCAGGACGCCGGCTGGGTGTGGGACATCGGGCTGCAGTCGCGGCGCGGCGTGGGTTACGTCTATTCCAGCCGACATACCAGCCAGTCGAGCGCGGAAAAAACACTGCGCGATTACGCCCGTGCACAGGTTTCACCCAGCTGTGACGTGGAAGCATTAAGCCTTAAATCTATCCCCATTCGCTGTGGACACCGGGCTGAATTTTGGCGCAACAATTGTGTTGCCGTGGGTTTGTCGGCCGGATTTCTCGAACCCCTAGAGGCCTCAGCACTGGTGTTGGTGGAGCTTTCCGCGGCCATGATTGCCGAACAGTTGCCGGTAGATAAAGCGGGCATGGCCATTATTGCCAAGCGCTTTAATCGCACGTTTCGCTATCGCTGGGATAGGGTCATCGAGTTTCTCAAGTTGCACTATTTGCTCACCCGGCGCAAAGACACGGCATTTTGGCGCGACAATTGCGATCCGGCCACCGTGCCCAAGGGGCTGCGCGATCTATTGACGCTGTGGGCGCATCGCGCGCCAGCAAATTTTGACTTCGACAGCAACAACGAAGTATTTCCGGCGGCCAGCTACCAGTACGTGTTGTATGGCATGGGCTTTACTGGCGCGCTGCACAAACAGGCACTACCCGATTCTCTGCAGCAACAGGCACAACACTATATCGATCAGGCCGCTAAGGCGAGCCGTCGGGCAACCCAAGTCCTGCCCGAGCACCGGGCGCTGATTGAACAAATAAAAACACACGGTATGGCGCGAGTCTGAAACCCGCCAACAACCAGAGAGGAGTTCGAACATGGCCAATCCAGTGGCGCTTGATCCGCAGTTGCACGCCCAGCTGCGAGTCGATACACAAATAGTTTTGTCTCAACCGGTGCATATGGTGCCAGTGGTCACCAGTGAATTTTTAAAGCTGTGTATTCACTTTCCCATTGTGATCAGCAAGCAGGCAGATACGGGGCAGTTTCACTGTTCTGCGTTACTGGGCTTGCAGCCCGGCGAAAACTTATTCGCCAATACAGCCGATTGTTTGTACTGGCCCGCCAATTTTCAGCGCCAGCCATTTTTCCTTGGGCAGGCCGCAGGCGACCAGGGGCATGTTGTGTGTATCGACGCCGAGCACGCTTGCGTGTCGGCGGGCAAAGGTCAGGCACTGTACGAGCAAGGCGTCGAAACGCCTTACTTGCGTAATATGAAACAGTTGTTGGCCGAATTGGTGAACGGGGTTGCGCCTACCCAGGCATTTTTGTCGCAATTGGCGGCGCTCAATTTATTGTTACCAATGCAATTGGAAATTACCGCCGCCGATGGACAGCTGCGCAAGCTGAACGGTTTGTACACGGTGGATGAGCAAAAACTTCAGCGCCTGGCCGATGCAGATTTGCTGGCCTTACGGGCCTCGGGCTGCCTGTCGCTGATTTATACCATGATCGCCTCGCAGGGCCAGATTTACGCGCTGGTGCAAAGGCAAAATTCTCGCGTGAGCGCCGCCGCGTGACACCGAAAAGCGCGCAGATACAAGCAGATAGTGCGCTACCCTGCACTGAGCTGAGCGCCAATGTCGGTGTGCATTGGCATTATTTCGGCGCAGAGCAGGTGCCGGTGCTGCAGTTGGATAACTTTTTGCTAAGCCCTGATCAGTGGTGCAACTACGCCGCGACATTGGACTTTGGCCCCGAGGCCGGCAGTTTTTATCCGGGGGAGCGCGCGTCTCTGCCATCGTGCTTGGGCGATACATTGCGTCTACATTTGGCGCAGATTTTCGCGCGGCAACCGGGGGCTGCGCCGGGCAATCCCGGTGCCGCGCGCGCTCAGTGGCAAACCCGGGCCGGCTGTTTTTCAAGGGTGACTACGGCTCCTCAACATTTGCGCCCCATTCAATCGATTCCCCATTTTGACGATGTGGCGGCTGGCCAGTGGGCGCTATTACTGTATTTGTGCGGGCCAGAGCAGGGCGGTACAGGCTTTTATCGGCACCGGAGCTCGGGCTATGAGCGCATAACAGGCGAGCGAATGGCGAGCTACGGCCCCCGTTTAAAGCGAGAAATGATGGCGCATCCGGACTTATTATTTCGCTATATGCATGAAAGCAACGCGCTGTTTGTTAAGACTGGCGAGGTGGCTGCGGCCTTTAATCGCGCCATTTGCTACCCCAGCAACTGCCTGCATTCCGGATTGGTCAAAGCACCCAGTGCGGCGCGTTTGACTGCCAATTTTCTGTTTTTAAACCCGTGAAATTGTGGCACCTTTACAGCCACAGACTAGCCATTGCAGTAGGAAGAGTGAAGATATGAACGACATAGTCGCACCCGCGCGTGTACTGCCCGAAACCGCGGCGCCAATGGGCGCCTTAATCAAACACACCTTGGTGGTGGCACTCGCCGGTTTTTTATTTGGCTATGACACAGGCGTCATCAGTGGCAGCCAAATGTACTTTACGGAATTTTTTCAGCTTAGCGCCGGCCAGCAGGGGTGGGCCGTAAGCAGTGCGCTTTACGGCTGTTTGGCGGGCGCATTGGTGGCTGGCAGCTGCACGCGCCGATGGGGCAGAAAACCCACGTTGCTTGTATCTGCGGTGCTGTTTGTGGTTTCGGCCTGGGGCTCGGGAGCTGCCGATTCGCTGCAAAGTCTGGCGCTTTTCAGGCTGCTGGGTGGGGTCGGTGTGGGCATGGCGTCGATGGCGGCACCTATGTATATCGCAGAAATATCGCCGGCGGCCTGGCGAGGTCGCATGGTGTCGCTCTACCAGTTAGCGGTGGTAGTGGGTTTTTTCGTGGTGTTCCTGGCCAGTTATTACATTGGCGGCGGGCAAACCGAATCCTTGAATGAAAGCGCGCGCCAGGCCTTACACGAATACAATGTCCATCAGGGTTGGCGGTGGATGTTGTGGTCAGAATTGCCGGTGGCCGCAGCTTTTTTTGCGCTGCTATTGAGCGTACCGGAAAGTCCCCGCTGGCTGGTGATGAACCAGCAGCGCCACAAGGCCAAACAATTGTTAATTGCGCTGAGCGGCAACGAAGTCCAGGCCAATCGCGAGCTGGCGGAAATTGACCACGAAATTGCCACGGTAAAACCCGTGTCCTGGCGCGCCTTGCTCACTGGGCCTTTGAAGTTTGCACTGTTGGTGGGCGTACTTTTGTCGGTGTTTCAACAGGTGACCGGTATCAATGCCATTTTATACTACGGCGCCGAAATATTTAGCAGTGCCTTGGGCTATGGTCCGTCGGATGCCTTAAAGCAGCAGCTGTGGCTGGGCGGTGTGAATCTCGTGTGTACCTTTGTAGCTATTTATGCTGTGGACCGCTGGGGCCGCAAGCCGTTGTTGCTGATGGGCGTGACCGGTATGACGTTGGGTCTGCTGCTGCTGTCCTACACCCTCATTACGGGTGCTATCGGCGTGGTATCGCTATTGGCAATTCTCACCTTCATTGGCGCCTTTGCGCTCTCGATGGGGCCTGTGGTGTGGGTGTTGCTGTCGGAAATATTTCCCAATCAAGTGCGCAGTCAGTGCTTGTCCTTGGCGGTGGCGGCCCAGTGGCTGTTTAACGCGCTGGTGGCGAACAGCTTCCCGCTGGTGAACGAGCTGCCCGCTAATGGCGAAGTATTCAGTGGATCGCTGCCCTATTTGCTGTTTGCCGGTTTTTGTCTGCTGACATTGCTGTTTGTCTGGCGCTGGGTGCCAGAAACCAAGGGCCGCAGCCTGGAGGCAATGGCCGAGTTGTGGCAGCGCTCGCCGACCGATCGCTAGCGTCGGCGCGCAAGTGTTCGAGAAAGTTGCTCAAGCCCCCGGGGGTTATCGTGTAGAATAGTGCGTCAGCTAAGCTATACAACCCGGGGGCACCCTTGTCTAACCCTAGCGCTTCGCGCGCCTTTGAATCACTGCCGCTGTCGACGGCACTGCTCGCCAACCTAGCCGATTTGGGCTACCAAGCACTAACCGAAATTCAGGCTCAGGCACTGCCGGCCATCATCGACGGGCGCGATGTGATCGCGCAGGCGAAAACGGGCTCCGGTAAAACGGCGGCTTTTGGATTGGGCGTGCTCAATAAATTAAAGGTGGAGCGTTTTCGGGTGCAAACCCTGGTGCTATGCCCCACGCGCGAGCTGGCCGACCAGGTGGCCCGCGAGCTGCGCAAGCTGGCGCGCGCGATTCACAACATCAAGATTTTAACCTTGTGTGGCGGCATGCCGTTCGGCCCCCAGCTGGCCTCGCTCGATCACGGCGCGCACATTGTGGTGGGTACGCCGGGGCGCATTGAAGAGCACGTGCGCAAGGGCAAGCTGGTGTTGTCCGAGGTGGATACGCTGGTTTTGGACGAGGCCGATCGCATGTTGGATATGGGCTTTCAGGCCACCCTGGACGCCATTGTTGAAACAATTCCAACGCAGCGACAGACGCTGCTTTTTTCAGCCACCTATCCCGATGCCATTGAAGCCCTGGCCGCCCGAGTATTGCGCGAGCCTCTGCGCGTTACGGTGGCGGCCCGCCACGAAACCAGCAGCATCGCACAACACTTTTACCGCGTTGCCAATAACGATCAACGCCAGCAGGCGGTTGCTCAATTGTTGTTGCATTATGTGCCGGAATCGGCGGTGGTGTTCTGCAACACCAAACGCGAAACCGAAGAAGTGGCCGAGGCCCTGCGCAATGAGGGCATTGTCGCGTTGGCGATTCATGGCGATTTGGAACAAAAGCAGCGCGATCAAATTTTAACTTGCTTCGCCAACAAGTCTGCCAGTGTTTTAGTGGCCACCGATGTGGCGGCCCGGGGGTTGGATATCGACGCGCTGGACTTGGTGATTAATTACCACCTGTCGCGTGATAGCGAAGTGCATGTGCACCGCATCGGTCGTACGGGGCGCGCGGGCGCCAGTGGTGTCGCCTGCAGTTTACTGAGCGAGCGCGAAGATTTTAAATTGGCAAAGCTTGCTAAACTATTGGGCGATCTGCCCGACATCGAGACGCTTCCCCATGCTAAGCGCCAGCAAATGCCGGAGCCGGCCATGGTAACCCTGCAGATCGACGGAGGCAAAAAACAAAAATTGCGCCCCGGTGACGTGGTGGGCGCGCTGACGCGCAATAATCAAGTGGCCTTTGACGATATTGGCAAAATTCAGGTGTACGATTTTAGTACCTATGTGGCAGTGGCGCGCGGCGCCTGGAAATTAGCGCACCAACAATTGGAGCAAGGCAAGTTAAAGGGGCGATCTTTTCGCGTGCGGCGAATAAAAGTGTAATGCGCCTTGCGTCCATTCGATCTCGGCGCAGACAGTGTGTAGGGCACAGTGCTTAGTGCCAGCAACTCTCCGCGCCCAGCATCCAAGCAATTCTTTCAGAATTACTAGTAGCCGAACAGTGGTCCCTGCAGGTAACTCTGGAGGGGTGTATTGGATTATCGACGGGGAGTAAGTGCCGTGCCATAGGCGTACACCTCGACGGAACCAATCTGCTGTTGCTGACCCTGGTAAATTGACGCCGTTTCCAGTTTGACATTAAAAATTTGTGTAGCCCCGCGCCGATGGGCGGCCAGTTTCATGCGCAATATAGCCTCGCGCCTGGCCCTTTCCATCAGCGATTCATAGCTAGTAATTCGACCGCCTAACAAGCCCCGCAGCAGCGCCGCGATACGCTTAAAGTAATCCACAGAAATGACCACATTGCCGTCCACTAACTGGGCGTCCACATGCGCGATGTCGCTTGGCGGTGTGCGCGCGTTAAAACACAGGATGCGGCGTAGCGCCCACTCGCGTGCAATAATCGATTTGAAATGGCGTTTTTCTATGTGGCTGCCAAACAGGTAACCCAAGGTGAGCAACACCACAAAAATGATGAGCGATTCCATACCCGACTACTCCAAAATTACTGCAGTGCCGTAGGCAAATAACTCGGCAGCACCTGCTGAAATTGAGGAAGTGGAATAGCGCACATTGATGACAGCATTGGCGCCAAGTGCTTGGGCCTGTTGCACCATACGGTCGGTGGCCTCTTCGCGGGCCTCGGTCAAAAGCTCGGTGTAACCCTTGAGCTCGCCGCCAAAAATATTTTTAAGCCCGGCCATAATGTCGCGACCGGCATGTTTGGCGCGTACCGTGTTGCCTTGCACCATGCCCAAATGTTGGGCAATGCGCTTGCCCGGTACGATTTCTATATTGGTTATCAGCACCGTTGATTCCTTAAAGGCTGTTCTATGGTAAGCGGGCTCAACGTAAAAACGGCAGGCCCGCGTGCATTTTGTATGATAGCCACCCCTGTTGCACAGCACTAGCGGGGCTAAAGCGTGAGATTAATCGAGTGACCAATGACCGCAGTGAGGCCCATGGCTAATGCGCCCCAGCCGAGCACCCGCCCAACCGCCCTCATCGGCGTCACGCCGCCGCTTTTGGCGGACCACCAGCCAAGCAGTGCCAGAGCGAGCAGAGACGCCAGACACAGCCACAGAATGGGTTGGTCGAGCTTTGCCCGCGCTGCCAGGTACAGGCTGGCCAAGGGCAATAGGCTGCCCAGCGTGAAAGCAAGTGCCGATGTGCCCGCCGCCTGTAGGGGGCGGGCGACCACTCGCGGCGAGATACCCAGCTCATCGCGGGCGTGGGCGTCCAGTGCGTTGTGGTCCATGAGTTGCTGGGCTACCTGTTTGGCCAGCGCCGGTTCCAGGCCCCGCTCGCCGTAAATGTCGGCCAGCTCTAACAGTTCAGCCTCGCGGTGGTCGCGCAGGGCGAGCTGCTCGCGCGCGAGATCGGCGCGCTCTGTATCGGCTTGAGAGCTGACGGACACATACTCCCCGGCAGCCATCGACAGGGCGCCGGCGGCGGTGGCGGCGATACCTGTGATCAACAGACTGCCGCTGTCCACGCCGGCAGCCGCAACGCCGGCCAACAGACTGGTAGTGGAAACGATTCCGTCGTTGGCCCCGAGCACCGCCGCGCGCAGCCAGTGCGTGCGATGAATAAAGTGTCGTTCGCTGTGCGGCATTGGCTGCTGCTCCAAATTGCGCGAGGTAGTGATTAATGGACACACAGCTAAGGTTATAGGCCATTGACGGGGGTGTTGACCGAGACTGGTGGCCGCAGGCCGGTATCCGACTCCCCATTTACCCCTAAACCCGCTATCATGAGCGCCATTTTTCGCGGCTGCCCTAATTCGCCAGCCCGAGTGAGCCCCGCACCTATCACAGCATTGAAGAGAGGCCCCATGAGCATTAAGTCAGATAAGTGGATGCGCCGCATGGCCGAGCAGCACGGCATGATTGAGCCCTACGAACCGGGCCAGGTGCGTTATGCGCAGGACGGCCACCGGATAGTGTCCTACGGTACCTCTTCTTACGGGTACGATGTGCGCTGTGCTAATGAGTTTAAAATTTTTACCAATGTGCACTCCACCATCGTGGACCCGAAAAACTTTGATGAAAACAGTTTTGTGGATATTCAGAGCGACGTGTGCATCATTCCCCCCAATTCCTTTGCCCTGGCCCGCACCGTGGAATATTTTCGCATTCCGCGCAATGTGCTCACCGTGTGTCTGGGTAAGTCGACCTATGCGCGCTGCGGCATTATCGTCAACGTCACGCCGCTGGAGCCGGAGTGGGAAGGGCACGTAACCTTGGAATTCTCAAATACCACCCCTTTGCCGGCCAAAATTTACGCCAACGAAGGCGTAGCGCAAATGCTGTTTTTTGAATCCGACGAAGTCTGTGAAACCTCCTACAAGGATCGCGGCGGCAAATACCAGGGGCAAACGGGTGTTACGCTGCCTAAAACCTAAGGTTACTTGCCGGCCAATGGCGACGCGCTGGTCGCGTTCGTGAAAGTGGCCATAGTGGGCGCGGGTATTGTGGGTGTGGCCACTGCCCGCGCTGTCCAACGCCGCTGGCCCAGGGCCCAGGTGCTGCTCCTCGACAAGGAAGCGGGACCGGGCCGGCACCAGACCGGGCGCAATAGCGGCGTGATTCACGCCGGCGTCTATTATCCCCCAGAAAGTTTAAAGGCCAAGCTGTGTCGGCGCGGGCTCGCGGCCACCTATGACTTTGCTCGAGCGCACGGCATCGCCCATCGGCAAACGGGCAAATTGATCGTGGCCACGAGTGACACTGAACTGGCGTCGCTCGCGCGCCTGGCCGACAGGGCTGTTGCCAACGGTTTGCAGCCAGAGCAGTTAACCGAGCCGCAACTGCGCGCACGCGCGCCGGGCATTATTGGGCGCGGCGCCCTGTTGGTACCGGAAACCGGTATCGTGGATTACGGCGCCGTCACGGAGGCCTGTGTGCAACAGTTTTTGGCGGCTGGGGGCGAATTTTACCCGCACAGCCGGCTACAGCAGATTCGCGAGACAGCCGACTCTGTGCAATTGGATCTGCACGACGGTCGGCGCATAGGTGTCGACAAATTGATGGTGTGCGCGGGCCTGCAGGCGGATCGAATGGTGCGTGCCCAGGGTTTAGTGCCAGACTTTGCCATAGTGCCGTTCCGGGGGGATTACTGGGCGCTGCGTCCGGGCGCTGTAGCGCTCAAGCATTTGATCTATCCGGTGCCCGACCCAGCGCTGCCGTTTTTAGGTGTGCATCTGACTTTGATGGTGGGTGGCCAGGTCACCGTCGGCCCCAATGCGGTGCTGAGTTTACACCGCGAGGGCTACACCGGCGGGGTGGATTGGCGCGACCTTGTCAGCAGCCTGGGTTATCCGGGCTTTTGGCGCATGTTGGCGCGCTATCCGGGGGCCGCTGTGCGCGAGTGGCACAATAGTGGTTCGAAGCGCCGCTTTCTGGCGCGTATACAAAGCTATTGCCCGGCCGTACAGCTGTCGGATTTGCAGCCCTGGCCGTCGGGGATTCGCGCCCAGGCACTGGCAGCCAATGGCGAACTTTTGCAGGATTTTCATTTTTTGCAAACCAGCCATTGTTTGCACGTATGCAATGCGCCGTCGCCGGCGGCCACGTCGGCTTTGCCCATCGCCGATCATCTCGCCGATAAATTTGAGGAGTTAGTGGCATGATGCCGCCGAGTTTTATGGAGCAGTTAGAGCGCGAGGTGGAGATCAGTTTTACGCTGGCCCAGGGCAATGGCGGTCAAAATGTTAATAAGGTGGCCACCGCTGTTCAGCTGCGCTTTGATGTGAAAAACTCGGCGTTGATTAACGAGCACTGTCGGCAAACCCTACTCAATAGTGGTGACTCTCGCTTAACTAAAGACGGAGTGCTGGTGCTACGCGCTCAAGAATTTCGCACACAGTTAAAAAATAAACTCGCGGCACTGACGCGCCTGAGAGAATTAATCGACGCGGCCAGCGAAGTGCGTAAAAAGCGGCGCCCAACCCGGCCGTCGCGGGGCGCAAAAGAGCGGCGCCTAAAAAGTAAAAACGTGCGCAGCACCATCAAGCAAGGGCGCGGCAAGGTGGATTACTAGCGCTGCCAGCAGGGCGGCAGCGCCTAGATATCAACTGCGGGCAAATACCGGGTCGGGCTCATTCCACTCGTAACCCTTAGAGCGGATGTACTGCAGTAATCGTGCGGTTTTGGCGCGGTGCCGTTCGCAGGAAAAACGCTCGTGCAGGTTGTTGCCCATCAGCGCTAAAAAGTCGTCGCGCTTCAGTTTAATGAGGTGTTCGTGATCGCCCGCCTCCATGTACACCTCTTCCTGTTCAGACAGTGCATCGTCCCAGATAACCCGCAAACCATAGGCCTGGCCCAAAATGGGAATGGCACCGGGCGCACAGTCTTCGAACAGCACTTCCAGCTCATCTTCGCCGGCGAGTTCGAGGTGGCGATCAAAAATCTGGTTTAGGGTGTGGCGCTTCACTTTGTAACTGGCGGGCAGTACGGCCACTGTGTAGTACATGTCTTCGTCGCGAAATACGACGGCTTTGGCGAGTTGCAGTGGGGAGATATGTGCGCTGTTGGCAGTGTTTACGCTGCCTTCGGCATACTGATGAGTGATAACTTCAAAGGGCACCTTTTGCTGCGACAAAAACTGCGCAAGGTTGCTGGCTAATGCCATATAACGCCTCCAAATACCGAGCAAGTGTACTAACGCGGTAGATGCACTGGACGCGATTGAGACTCCGCACCCGCAGCACCTTCGGTCTCGGCTTTAACATACCCGTTTTCTATTCGGGCGCAAAGCTGATACTTCACCTCAACCCAACTTGTTGCCTTAGGCTTTTGTTAAGAGGTGTTTTAAGTATAAGCGCTATCTGTGAAGGAATAATGTCAAGGTGTTATAGGTATTGGCTTTTTTATACGAACCCAAAAGCGCAAAAAATAGGGCTAATGGGGCGGGCGAGGGCGTAAAAAAGGGCGCCGCAGCGCCCTGTTTACGGGTGTAACGCCCTTACTTACCCAGGCGTTGGGCGGTTAAATCCAGCGCTTTGCGCGCCTTTTCCACCAGTTCGTCAATCTGGCCATTGCTCATGGTCAGTGGCGGAGCAATGATCATGGTGTCGCCTACAGCGCGCATTACCAAGCCATTTTCGATACACGCCGAGCGGGCTAATGCACCGGCCGTGCAGTTGTCGTCGAACCGGGTGCGCGCCGATTTGTCGTTGGTTAACTCGATGGCGCCCACGAATCCGACGCCGCGCACTTCGCCCACTAGCGGGTGATCGGCCAGGGTGGCGAATTGCTCTTGGAGGTATTTGCCCTTGGTGTCGCGGACCTGCTCCAGAATTTTGTCGCGCTGAAGAATGTTAATGGTGGCCAAGGCCGCAGCGCAGGCAGCGGGGTGCCCAGAATAGGTGTAGCCGTGCGCGAATTCGCCGCCCTGTGATTTCAGCACGCCGGCAACCCGGTCGCCCACCATCACGCCGCCCAGAGGCTGGTAGCCATTGGTGACGCCCTTGGCAAACGGCATTAGGTCGGGCTGCACATTGAAGTAGTCGGCGCCAAACCAGTGGCCGGTGCGGCCAAAGCCGCAGATGACTTCGTCGGTAATCAGCAGAATGCCGTACTCGTTACAAATACGCTTGATTTCGGGCCAGTAGGTTGCCGGCGGTACGATGACGCCACCTGCGCCCTGGATGGGCTCGGCAATAAAGGCTGCGACCTTGTTGGCACCCAGTTCCTGAATTTTGGCTTCCAGGGAGCGGGCTGCCTTCAGGCCAAACTCGTCGGGGCTCATATCGCCGCCTTCGCCAAACCAGTAGGGCTGGTCTACGTGGTGCACGTAGGGCAAGCGGGTGAACTGGCTGTGCATGCCGCCCATACCGCCCAGGCTGGCGCCGCCGATGGTGGAGCCGTGGTAGGCGTTGTTGCGGCTGATGAAAATTTTGCGCTCCGGTTGATCCAGCAGATCCCAATAGCGGTGCACCATGCGGATCACCGTGTCGTTGGCCTCGCTGCCAGAGCCCGTGAAAAACACGTTGTTCATGTGCGGCGCCGCCACTTCGGCCAATTTGGCCGACAGCTCGATTGACGGGGGGTGAGCGCATTGGAAAAAACTGTTGTAAAAGGGCAGTTCCTGCAGCTGGTGCGCTACCGCGTCGACAATTTCCTGCTGGCCGTAACCCAGGTTGCAGCACCAGAGGCCAGACATGCCGTCCAGAATTTTCTGGCCCTCAGAGGTGTAGATGTAGGCACCCTCGGCCTTGGTAATAATGCGGCTGCCGCGCTCCATCTGGTCTTTAAAATCCGTGAATGGGTGCAGGTAATGCCCGGCATCCATTGACTGCCATTCGGCGGTGGAGCGCTTTTGGTAAACCTGGCTCATGAAACCTCCTCGTGCGCGAGCGCAATTTCCTGCGCGAGCGGCGTAACGTTAATAGGTGCTGCGGGTGGGCGTGTGGCTCTGAAGACCGCAGCGGTGTGCTATGGGTAATAATGTGATCACATTGTTGGGGTGTTTGGCAACACCCCGTTTGCGTAACATCGATTTTCTCGGCCCTTTATCCCGCAGCGCCCTCTGCCACAGCCGCCTCCAGCTCCTCCTGACCGAGGGCGCCAATGCCCTCGCGAATGTCGCTGGCAATAGCCAATTTAAGCGCCAGAGCGTCGCGCGCAGCGATGGCGTCCGTGGCCTGCACGTGGCGATCGGTGATGTAACCCAAACCTATACGGTTTAGCACAAGGCGCATAAAGGGCGCGCTTTGCAGCCACAGGCTCTCTATCAGCGGCAGAATCACTTCATTGGGGCCGTGCCGGTAGAGCGACAAATGGAAGGCCAGGTTGGTGCGGATATAGGACTCGGCGTCCTGGACGTCGATGGCATGGGTCACCTGGTCATCCAAAGCTTTTAGTTGTGCCAGCGCGTCGGTGTCTATGTGCGCCATGGCGCGCAGTGCCGCCTGGGTCTCGAGGGCGATGCGGGCCTCCACGATTTGCTCGAGCCGACCAGCGGTCATGTGCGGCACCGTCACCCGGCGGTTGTCCTGCAGGGCCAGGGCGTTTTCGGCGGTCAGCCGGCGCAAGGCCTCGCGCACCGGCATTGGGCTGACGCCCAGCATTTCCGCGATGCCGCGCAAGGTGACGGCCCGGCCCGGTACAAACCGGCCGCAGAGAATGGCCTCGCGCAGTTGAAAGTACACGCGCTCTTGCTGGGTTTTGAATTCTGGAGTGCTTTCTACCATGGGGGTTTGACTTTGCTATTGGGCAGGGTTAGATTATCCCATAAGTTGAATTTGTGATCACATTATTTTTTACGGATTGTGTGATCCACCGGATGCGCCAACAGTCGGCAGTTTAATTAATGCGCGGCCAGGCTGCCATCCGCTACACATTGCGGCCACTGGTGCGGTGTGCCAACAGGGGATGGGCGCCACAGGGGCGGCCAACCGGATAGTCCGTGGCAATTTTCTGGCTCAAAAACAGAATAATCATTCAGTTTGAGAGTGTTAGAGTTAAGACTACGTACGGCAAAACAGAGAGGCATGGGCGCAGGCCCTGTGACATCATGACGTTGCATACGCAGGCTCTTGAAGTCTGGAATCGTGAAATCGCTACCGCTGTGGCCTGTTTAGGCACACAGGACTTTTACGCCGCATTGGTGGATGCGCTGTCGGCGACGCTGCCCGTGGACTATCCCCAAGTGTGGCGCTACACAGATGCCAACCCAGAGCCCAGCGTTTTATTTCACCGTCTGAGTGGCGCCCAGCGCAAGCAGCAGGTGGACGACTATCAGGCGGGCCTGTATCGCCAAGATCCCTATTACCAACTGAGCCACACGGGCGACCTGGACGCGGGCTTTAGCCATTGGCGCGAGAACGTGGACGTCGATAGGCCCGCACTACACGACGGCAAAGACGTGTGCGACGAGGTGGTTTTTGTTGCGCAAATAGATGATCACACACATATTCACCTGTGCTTGATGCGCGCCCGTCAAGCGCCCCCCTTTAGTCAGGCCGAGTTGGCATTGCTCAACGCCTGTTCGCCCATGGTGGTGCAGTTGATCAGCCAGCATGTCAAAGTGTTCGATCAGCCCAAGCCGGGGGTGGAAGCCGGGGTGCGTCAGGCGGTGGCGCTGTTTGGTCGCTCGCTGTTGACCGCGCGCGAGCAGGATGTGCTGGGTTTGATGCTCAGCGGCTACTCCACGCGCTTTGCCGCCGATAAGTTGGGTATTTCCACCGAGACACTGCGCCGGCACCGGAAAAATATTTACCAGAAACTGGACGTCAGTTCGCAAACAGAGGTGTTTTCGCTGTTTATCAATTCTCTGGGGTGCTATGACGCTGCGCCGGAACAAGACCCGTTGCGCGGGTACTTTGGTCGCCAGCCGCAGGCGTAGATAGCCGGGAGGAAATTACAAAAATCAGTGCCCTTTTTGGGCAATTACGACTAAATTTCAAAGTAGCTTCGAACAACAACATTTAAAACATTTAAATAGGCGCCGCAACGGTCATACGTGATGCGCCCTGATGGAGATGGTCATGCTTGGCCCATGTAGTGCAAAAGATCTGGAACTGGCGAAAAAGTTCCTGGAAGAAAACCCCGATATCGAAACCATTGAAGTGCTGCTGCCCGACATTAACGGCGTGCTGCGCGGCAAATGGCTGCCGCGCGATAACCTGCTGAAGGCGTTTAAAGGCGGCTTGAAGCTACCGGTAACCACACTGAACTTCGATATCTGGGGCCGCGATGCGCCGGGCGTGGCCTTCGACGATGGCGACGCCGACGGTATCTGCGTGCCCGTGGGTACCAGCCTGAGCCGGGTGCCCTGGACCGATCGCCCCATGGGGCAGATGTTTGTACACATGGCCGATCTAGACGAGCAGCCCTACATTGGCGACCCGCGCGTGGTGTTGGACAGCATTGTCGAAAAATTTAAAGCCATTGGCTTAACACCGGTGGTAGCCATTGAGCTGGAATTTTACCTGCTGGAGGAAAAGCGCGACTCCACGGGCCGTCCGGTGCACGCCGGTTGCGATGCCAATGCCGACTACCCCATTGGCGGCCAGCCCTACAGCCTGGATCTGATGCAGGAGTACGAAGAGGCCTTCCACGAAATGCGCGAGGCCTGCGAAACCCTGGGCGTGCCCGTAGACACCTTGGTGAAAGAGTTTGCGCCTGCGCAGTACGAAATCAACCTGCACCACGAGGACGATCCCTGCAGCGCCGCCGACCACGCCATGATGCTCAAACGCGTGATCAAGAGCGTGGCCCGCCGCCACGATCTCAATGCCTCCTTCATGGCCAAGCCCTTTGGCGACATGGCCGGCAATGGCATGCACGTGCACTTCAGTATTCTGGATGAAACTGGCCACAATATTTTCAACAACGAAACGGAAGAGGGCAGCGAGGCCTTAATGCACGCCATCGCCGGAGTGCAGTCGACTATGGTGGAAACCATGGCGGTGTACGCGCCAAACTTTAACTCTTATCGCCGTTTCCAGCCTGGCTCCTACGCGCCAATGGCGCCCACCTGGGGTTACGAAAATCGCACTGTGGCGCTGCGTATACCCTCCGATGACTTTGCGGCTACTCGCATCGAGCATCGCGTGAGCGGGGCGGATGCCAACCCCTACCTGGTATTGGCGTCTATCCTGGCCGGTGCCTACGAGGGTATCACCCGCAAATTGCAGCCCACTGCGGCGATGGAAGGCGACGCCTATTCACAGGCGCAGTCTTCGCTGCCGGTATACTGGCCGGATGCCCTCAACGCCTTTGAGCGTTCAAGTTTTGTGCGCACCCATCTGGGCGAAGTCTTTCAGCGCTCCTACCTGGCCGCCAAGCGCCAGGAGCTGAATGAATTCCGCCACACAGTGACGCGCATGGAGTACGACGCCTACCTGCTGGCATTTTAAAAGGTCGCCCGTCGCGCGGGCAGAGCGAGAATACAACGGCGCCTGGTGCGCCGTTTTTTTTGGCGCCCGTGGGCTGGGCTATGCTGTGTGCGGGCGGAGCAGCCGCGCTGCCGCTAGTCGCCATTGTCAGGCGCGCCCACAAACTCAGAGGTGATTATGAAAAAGACTGGTGCCTGGCTCGTGCGCTATGCCCTTGAGCAATTAGGGGTGCGCTACACGTTTGGCATTCCCGGCGTTCACAATACGGAAATTTACGACGAGCTGGATCAGTCCGACAGCATCGCGCCAGTGCTGGTGGCGCACGAGGTCCACGGTGCCTTTATGGCCGACGCCATCAGCCGCACCTCTGATCAAGTGGGTACTTTGGTTATTGTGCCCGCCGCCGGCGTGACCCATGCAGCCAGCGGTATTGGCGAGGCCTATTTGGACGGTATTCCCCTGTTGGTGATTTGCGGCGGCGTGCGCACCGATTCGCAGTTTGGCTACCAACTCCACGACATGGACCAGCACCAATTGCTGGCGCCCATCACCAAGGCCAGTTACAAAATTACCCGCCACGATCAGGTGGTCAGCACCCTGTTTGATGCCTATCGCACGGCCGTGTCGGGCGAGCCGGGGCCGGTGTTTGTGGAGGTACCGGTGAATATTCAGCTCGATCTGGGCAAGGTGACTGCCCTGCCGCGCTACCAGCCGTTGGCGCAGCCGGCACTGGATTGCGACGCCGACCTGGATGCCGCCGTAGCGTTGCTCGCACAGGCAAAAAAGCCGGGATTGTTTGTAGGCTGGGGGGCCATGGGGGCGCAGGCCGCGGTTCACGCCATTGCCGAGCGCCTGAATGCCCCGGTGGCCACCACGCTGCAGGGTTTGAGTGCGTTTCCTGCCAATCACCCGCTGCACACGGGCATGAGCTTCGGCCCAGCGGCGGTGCCAGCGGCCACCGAGGCATTTAAAGACTGCGACTGCCTGTTGGCTGTGGGCACTCGGTTTGCGGAAATAGGCACCGGCAGCTTTGGCGTGGCTGTGCCAAAACACTTAATTCACCTGGATATCAACCCCAAGGTTTTTCATGTCAATTACCCGGCCGCAGTGACACTGACGGGCGATGCGGCGCAGTTGCTGCCGGCGTTGGCTGAACGCTTGGCGCACTCGAGTGCACCCGGGCGCCAGGACGATGTCAAACAGCTGATTGCAGGGCAAAAACAGGCCTACCGCGATCAATGGTTTGCCCTTCAGGTGCCCGATCGCGTCAATCCCGCGCGTTTTTTTGCGGCGCTGCGCGAGCGCTTGGACGACGACGCGTTTGTTGTGGCAGACGATGGCAATCACACCTTTTTGGCGGCTGAGCTGATGCCTGTGTACAGGCCCCGAGGGTTTATTTCGCCGACGGATTTTAACTGCATGGGCTACGCCGTACCGGCGGTTATCGGCACAAAATTAGCGCACCCCGAAGCGCAGGTGGTGGGCATTATTGGCGATGGCGCATTTCTCATGACCTGCATGGCGCTGTCTACGGCCGCCACCCTGGGCACTGGAGCCGTATTTGCGGTCTTTAACGACGGAGAACTCAGCCAGATTTCGCAGGCGCAACAGGTACCCTACAACCGCAAGACCTGCACTCGCTTGGGCGATGTGCGGCTGCAGGGCATTGCCGATGCCTGCGGGGTTAGCTATGTGGCTTTGGCGAGCAATCAGGCCATTGCCGAGGCGCTGGATCGCGCGCTGGCGCTGGCGGCCGAGGGCCAGCCGGTGGTGTTGGATGTGCGGGTGGACTACAGCAAGCCAACGCGCTTCACACAGGGGGTGGTGGGCACCAATTTGCAGCGCATGCCCTGGTCAACCAAGGTGCGTATGGTCAGTCGGGCATTGTGGCGCCGGGTCACTGGCTGACCGGTCAGGCTGAGGGGCCCTGCGTTGGTGCCGGGTTGAGCGCCGGAATCGCAGGCCTTTCCATACGCCGGTATCCCCCCTACAATTTACCGTGTTAGCTTTTTTAATCATGCTGAATTCGCGCGCCAGGATGTTGTACGCGCGAAACACTTCCGGGACGATCAAGTAGTCAGCTCCAATTTGAGGCCCAGCAATGCGCGTGTGGGATGTGTCGCCCGGTTACCTGAACGACCAAGAATTACAAGCCCAGTACGATTGGGTGAGCAACCTATTGTCTCACCGGGGTGAGGCGCCCTCTGCCAGCGACGAGGCTGTCCGGCGCTGGTCTCACTGTTTAAATGCCTTGCGCTGTGTGCAGGCCTGGCTGCAGGCCGAACTGCGCTTGCGCGGGCTGGACAAGAGCGACAGCCATCCACCGCTGGCACCGTTGAATCTGGTGTGGCCCAAGCTCAACGCGCCGGCGGCCATGTTTAGTCAACTGCAATCCGATACCGGTCGCGCGAGCGGGCGGATTCCCCTGCCGGTGTCCACGCAAAGCCTGTGGACCCAGCACAAATATTCGGTGGCGGCGCGCTCGATGCCAGCCTATCGGGAGATCAGTGTGAAGGTGGCTGCCAGCCGCGGACGCGACAACTTCGATTGGTTAGCCGGCGAAGTGTTTAACCAGCTGCGCCTGCGCCCAGAGCAGCAGGGATTGCAGGATGCCTTACTGCAGATGTGGGGCTATGTGGCGGCGGCGGGCGCGGTCAGTAGTCGGTTGTTTGATGATCTGCCCGCATTGTTTGCCGAAATACAGCGCCGTGCGCTGGCGCAAAACATTAATTATCTGGTGCACTCCACGGCCCTGTCGGAGTTGAGTGTGTGGCTCGAAAGCGCGTGAGCGCAGCGCGTTGCGGTTTGCCAGCGCGGGCCGGGAACGGTAGTCTTACAGCCGTTTGAAAATTAGGAAAAATGACCCCAATGGTGCGTCCTCCCATTGAGCTGCTGGCCGGTCCCGGCGCCTATCGCCACATTCAGCAACACGGCCTGCAACCCGAGCATATCCAGTCGGTCTTTGGCGCCTCGGGCGCCGCCAAATGGCTGGCCATATACGGCTTGGATCGAGCATTGTTTGAGCAGTGGCTGCCTGGGGCAAAACACCCCATACACCTGTTTGGCACTTCTATTGGCGCCTGGAAACTCGCCGCTGCGGCACAGTCTGACCCAGGTTGGGCACTCAACGAATTGGCCGAAGGCTACATTGCGCAAAGTTACGGCGACGGCGTGAACAAAGCCAGTGTGCACCGCGAATTGATGAAGATTCTGGACCGTTTTCTCCAGCAGCCGCAGGTGGACGACCTGTTGTCGCAGGCGCGTTTCAACTACCACTGCGGTGTGGCACGTTGCCATGGCTTGCTGGCGAAGGAGGCAGCCTGGCCGCTACTGGGCGGAATGTCTGCAGCCTTCGCCCGCAACTTGCGTAGGCGCACGGGCCTAAACAATCACTTTGAGCGCGTCGTATTTGCCGATCCGCGCCGCATGCCCAAGGTAGCTGCCGATGATGGTATCGCTACGGAAGTTTTGCCATTGACGCCCCACAATGTGCGCGACGCCGTGGTGGCCTCTGGTTCGATACCCTACGTTATGGCTGCCAAGACCACTATTACCGGGGCGCCGGCGGGTGTGTATCGCGACGGTGGGCTGGTGGATTATCATCCCGTGCCTGCGCACTTCTGGCGCGAGCCGGGTCTGGTGTTGTACCCGCATTTTTACCGTTGGCTATTGCCGGGTTGGTACGATAAGTACTTGCCAGCGCGCAGGGCCCACGGCGGACTGATGGATAACGTGGTGCTGGTGGCGCCCACAGTCGACTATGTGGCCAGTTTGCCGGCGGGCCGCATACCGGATCGCAAAGATTTTCAACGGTTTAAAGGCAATGATACAGAGCGTATGCGCCGTTGGCGCATCGCCAAAGAACGCAGTATTGAGCTGGGAGAAGCCTTTCTGGCCACTGCAAAATCCGGGGATTGGGCGGCGATAACCCGGCCGCTGGTACCGGGTAGCTAATTCATCACACAGCGCACAGGTGCGCGTAAAGGAATGGCGTTATGACAGGAAAAATAATTGGCGGTCTGGTGGG